>NZ_JACJPZ010000015.1:0-83213 GCF_014696335.1 Dolichospermum sp. FACHB-1250 | reverse complement strand
GATTTACTGTTTCTCAAATGCCTTTTTTCACTTTATATGTTTGTTTTGATGCTCTCTTTAATTTTTTCTCTACGTAATTTACCTCTGTGACAGTTTGGGGTGCGGAATGTGGGTTATAACTCCGCCAAAGGTAGCAAGAAAAGATAGTTTTTTTGATGGTGGCTCAAAATCAGAATTCATCATGGAATTGGTAATTGGTAATTGGTAATTTGTAATATAATTGAAAGTTTTTTCTTGTCTAGTTTTTTTAAGTCAGGACTTACGCAAAATATCTCTCCCTAAGCCCCCATTTCTGTTCCTTGTTCCCTGTTCCCTGTTCCCTGTTCCCTGTTCCCTGTTCCCTGCCCTCACAGGCAACTTTTATGGCTACGCCACGCAGGCTATCAGCAAGCCCTATCCGATGATTAGGGTTCTTTTTCCTTAGCCCAAACTGTCAAGGGTTTGCCCACACGACGATATAGTATTGCTTCTAACACTATACCGTTAGTATTCACAGTCAAAGCTCGATTTGGTTCTTGAGTTTCCTCATAAAAACCTGCAAAAACGCCACGAGTCGGGTCAGCCAGCCAGCGCATACCCTTATAAAGTCTTTCTGTATAGGGAGTTTGAAACAGCATATTCCAGCCTATTGCGGCTTTAACACTACTACCCCGATAAACAAAAGCATCTTTACCAGATGAGTCTATACTTTTCCAAGGTTGACCATTGACAAAAATACAATTGTAGACAAACCAAGGCTCCCGATCTAAATTATCTTCAGACCAAGCGGTGAGTTGATTGGTAGCTTGATAGCGACGTTGTTGAACTTGGAGTAACTTGGCTGCATATTCCGCAGGTAAAGCCTGAAAACCACTTTCCAACCCATCCAAAATATAGGGTTCACTAGTGACATAATTATGATAGGTGGTGCGTTTATCCGCTGGTACTTCTACACCCATAACATTGACAAACTGAGTTTCGGCTTTGGTATCGAGTGCTTTGGGGGCTACAATCCCAATTTTTTGTAATCTATAGGCTGCATATTGTTCATAACCTAGCCGTCCTTCTTGGTTCCAGGTTTCTTTACCATTTTTAATACTTGTCCCCATTAGCTGTCCATTCTTGAGTAACCGCTTTAACTGCCAACGAGCCGTGACGGCTTTACTGGCCGCAGCGTGTTTGGGGTATCGAGTTTCGATGATATCTAGCCATTGCACTAGTCGTGCTAAATCAATGGCCGAAAACCCAATTTCTTCGGGTTGTGCCAATTTGCCGTAGTTAACCGGGATTAAAGTTTTCGCGTTATAGGCTTTGTTTGGTAACTCATTCCGGTACAAAGGTATTTTGGCTAGGGTGGCCAATACTTCCTCTATCCATTTATCAAATTCTGCCGCCTTGAGTAAGCCTAATTCCCGTGCTGCCACCATACCAGCTAACTGACTACCCACGTCCCACATTGTTGTACTGGGAAAGTCCGCAGCAGAAGAAACTAAACCCGTGGATAACCGATTTTTCTCGAAATAGCGCCAAGCTGTACGGGCTAATTGTATATCTTCTGCATTCAGCCGATTTTGACCAACGGAAGTCACTGGAATTGGGAGAATGTTAGTCTCACGCCATTGTATTCCTTTATGCACTCCAAAGCCAACTAGAGCGATCGCCGCAGCGATAATAGTTTGTTTTAATAAACTAGGTTGGATCGGAGTAGGATTGATAGTTGTATCTTGTGTCATGGTTAGCGGGGGATAATATTAAACAACACTTCTTTTTTCACCAGCCACCAGAAGCAGCCCACAGCTACAGCCTGAGCAATAGTAGTGACTATGGGATTACCATCAACTAAAGCCGGAATTAAAAACCAAATCACTGTGACTGGAACGTGAACAATATAGACGTACAAGGAGTTTTGACCCAAACTAATCAACAGTTTCCCCAGAATTTTATGCAACGGTTGCCAAAATGTATCCACAATTATGTACAGCAAAGGGAAGAAACCGATGTGATTAATTAAACGTAAAAAACCCACCCGACTGCGGTCTGTCCATGCTAACCAAGCAACTCTATCTGAGAATTTGGCTGGCCAAACACCAAGCTGAATATCATAATGTGCGGTTATAATTGAGCCAATGACGATTAATACTAAGCATAAGACTAGGGGGATTTTCGGGATTTTTCCCCATAATTGTTGTAGTTTTTGACGATAATAACCTGCTAATACCCCATGCACATATAAAATTTGCCAACCAGCTAAGGCAAAGTAAGGATGTTCTCTGTCTAAAGGATGGAAACTCAAGGCATAAGGATGTAATTGTTGGATACTCCAAAATGTCCAGGAAATAGCCAAAACAGGCAACCAAAAGCCCTTCCTTAACATCCAGAAAATGGCGGGGGAAAACAGCAACAGCAATACATACAGTTGCAAAATGTCAATGACAGGTGGTGCTAAATGGAATGTAGCTGCCGCTAGTAAGATTTGCCACCAAGTCCCAGGCGCAAAATCAAAGGCCGGACGGGTCTAACCGGGGGCAATTATACTTAATAAACCCAGGACAGACATTAAAATGAGACTGGTGAGATAAAGTTTTCCAGAACGCTCTAACAGTTTTTTCATGGCTTCAGAAAAGCCAACTTTATTGATACGCCCCAATGTCACCATTCCTAATACTAGCCCAGAGAGAAATACGAATCCTTCGGCCGCACTGGCGTAAATATGTCCCCTGTTGATAGCACTGAAATAAGAAGAACTTTCTAAATGATTGAATACCATGGAAACAATGGCAATGCCCCGGAGAAAATCAATCCTTAGATCTCGGTTTCCGTAGAGCGTGGGATCATAGCGCCAGGATACAGGAGGATTGTTTGTTGTAATTGTATTGTTATGCACAGGATGTGGTTACTTTCGGTTATTTAACTACTTGGTTCTAAAACAGAAACTAGATATTTCTTTGTAGGGTTTAAACTCTTCTCTGTAATGGAGTACGTGAGGCATTGAGTTTATTCAGAGGGGCAATTTCCCCGCCCCACACTTTTCCTGGAGTCCTGACTTGGTTTACAAGGCTGAACATATACCGATAATCTTAGGCATACCTACTCAGTCTAAATCATAATGTATTTTAGGATCAGAGTTGAAAATTTTTCTTAATATTCAGCACTTTTGCTATTTTGCCTATAATATAATACCCAGAAGCAAGAAATAAAGTATAAAAATCCTGAATTTTCTTGATCTGCTTGCAGCAGCGCTTCGCTATCAGTAGGTAAGTGGTGAATAAGTAAAATAACGCATCAGCCAAATTTACGTAGATATTGTTAGACATTTTGGTGTTTTTACGTCTACATACTCAAAATAGCCAAAATCACAACACTTTTAACTAGGGGTAAATTTTAAATATGAAAGCATTATTACGCAATGACGAAGCTGGAAGAATTGAAGCACTTTTACAGTACAGAATTCTTGATACTCAGTCCGAACGGGAGTTTGATGATATTACCCGTTTAGCTTCTTTTATTTGTGCAACTCCCATGGCCGTAATGACCTTAGTTGATACAGACCGCCAATGGTTTAAATCTAAAATTGGGCTAGAAGCATCAGAAACACCCCGTAGTATTGGTTTTTGCAATCATGCTATCCAGCAACCAGATCCCATGATCATTCCCGATGCTACTTTAGATCCAAGATTTGTGAATAACCCTTTGGTGACATCAGATCCCAATATCCGTTTTTATGCGGGCATACCCCTAATTAATGATGAAGGTTATGGCTTAGGAGCGCTGTGTGTTCTCGATGACATACCAAGAGAACTCGCACCACAACAGATAGAGGCATTAAATATTTTAGGTCGCCAAGTCATGCAACAATTAGAATGGCGGCGTAATTTAGATAGTTTGCTTCTCTCAACGGTATTAGATACAGTTAATGCTTTAGTGATAGTTCTTAACCCAGAAGGGGAAATTATTGGATTTAATCGAGCTTGTGAAGAAACCACGGGTTATTCTTACAATGAAGTTAGAAATCAATGCTTTTGGAACGTATTTACAGAACCGAAACGCCGTCGAACGGCACAATCTATTTTTGAAAAAATTAAATCAAGTAAAGGGTTAAAAGAATATGAAAACTATTGGCGCATAAAAGACGGAAATCTGCGGCTAATTAATTGGTCAAATAGAACGGTTTCAAATGAAAATGGTGAAATTGAATTTATTGTTTGTACCGGCATAGATATCACTGAACGCAAACAAGCTGAAGAGTCTCTAAAACGGCAATTAGCAGCAGTGGAAGCGACGAGTGATGGCATTAGTATTGTTGATAAACAGGGTAATTATCTTTATCTAAATAGTTCTTACGTGAATATATTTGGCTATAGTCATGCCACGGAATTGCTAGGACAAAAATGGCAACAAGTTTATGAACAAGAGCAGGTTAAATTGTTTGAAAAAAAGATATTTCCTGAACTAATGAAACAAGGTTACTGGCATGGAGAAACAATTGCTCAGAGAAAAGATAGCAGTAACTTTGCCGCAGAAATGTCTCTGACAAAGTTGAAAGATGGCGGATTCATTTGTGTAGGCCGTGATATCAGTAAACGCAAAGAAGCCGAGGAAGAACTAAAATACTTCAACTTGCGATCGCAATTATTAGCTGATATTACTTTAAAAATTCGCGGTTCTTTGCAGATAGATGATATTCTGCAAACGAGTGTTACAGAAGTCCAAAAACTGTTGAAAACTGACCGTGTAGTAATTCTAGAGTTGTTGGCCGATGGCTCTTTAACAGCGCGGAAAGAAGCATTAATTCCCGGTATTCCAGTTGTTATGGGGACAAATATTGTTGAGCCTTGCTTGACAAAAAATTACATCGAGAAATATACTCAAGGATGGATTGGTGTGATTAATGATATTGAGAAAGCTAACATTCGGTCTTGTCACGTCGAACTATTACAAAAGTTTAATGTCAAAGCTAACCTGGTTGTTCCTATTTTTCTCAAAGATTAATTTTGGGGTTTACTAATTGCTCATCATTGCACCCAACCCCGTCAATGGACTAACTGGGAAACAGAATTTCTCAAGTCTTTATCTGATCAAATAGGTATTGCTTTAGCTCAAGCTAAATTGCTGCAAGCGGAAATTCTGCAAAGACGAGAACTGGAAATTGCTCGTCATCAAGCTGAGTTAGCATCTCTGTCCAAAAGTAGTTTTTTAGCGAATATGAGTCATGAAATTCGCACCCCCATGAATGGCATTTTGGGCATGACTGGTTTATTATTAGAAACTCCTCTCAACCCAGAACAAAAAGATTTTTTAGAAATAGTTCGCGTCAGTGGGGATGCTCTTTTATCTCTGATTAACGAGATTTTAGACTTATCCAAACTTGAAGCTGGAGAAATGATCATCGAAAGCATAGATTTCGATCTTTGTAATTGTCTGGAAGAAGTGCTAGATTTATTAGCTCCTCAAGCACATCAAAAGGGACTAGAAATTGCCACACTGGTACAACAGAATGTCTATAAATATCTGACGGGAGATGTTGGCCGCTTACGACAAATTATCATGAATTTAATTGGTAATGCTATTAAATTTACCAAAGAAGGAGAGGTATTATTAGAAGTAGAATTGAAGTCAGAAACTCAGGATCTAGTCATTCTCAACTTTACTATTATAGATACAGGAATTGGTATTAGTCTTCAAGATCAAAACAAACTTTTTCAAGCATTTAGCCAAGTTGATGCTTCTATTACCCGTCAATATGGTGGCACAGGTTTGGGATTGGCAATTTGTCAACAATTGGTAAGTTTAATGGGTGGAAAAATTGGCGTAAAAAGTCAGATGGGTAAAGGATCTCAGTTTTGGTTTGAGCTACCTTTTATGAAGCAAATCCAACCTTCTTCTCAGATTTTGGAGCTTGATATATTGACTAACAAACGGTTGTTAGTAATAGATGACAATGGCACTAACCGGAGAATTATTTATCATCAAGCTACTCATTGGGGAATGTTGGTAGATGAAGCGGCTTGTGCAAATACTGGTCTTGCAGCTTTACAAAAGGCTGCTACCGAAAATCACCCCTATGATATTGTTCTCATTGATATGCAAATGCCTGTGATAGATGGTCTAACGCTGGGATCACAAATTAAGGCTAATTCTGCCATTAGCAATATTCCTTTAGTTCTATTGACTTCTAGTAATCAAAAGGATGAATCGAAAAAAGCAATCAACATAGGATTTATTAGTTATTTAGTTAAACCAATAAAGCCTTCTCGTTTGCTAGATACTATCATGGATATTTTAGGAAACCAAGCAAAATTAGATAATTTCCAATCTTCTAAAATTGAGCAATCTTCTATAACTGTGTTGGATGAAAAGATACCTGATTCGACAAAATCAAAGTTAAGATTGCTCGTAGCAGAAGATAATCCAGTTAATCAAAAAGTTATCCTCAAGCAACTCCACAGTTTAGGCTATAAAGCTGATATCGTTGCCAATGGCCAAGAAGTTTTGGAAATGTTGGATAACATTGCCTATGATTTAATTTTGATGGACTGTCAAATGCCAATTCTCGATGGTTTAAAAACTACAAAAGTAATTCGTTCTCGGCCAATAAGTTCATTTGTTAATCACCGACAACCTATAGTTATTGCTATTACTGCTAATGCTATGAAGGAGGATCAACAGAGTTGTTTAGATGCTGGTATGGATGACTATTTTAGCAAACCAATTACTAAGGATAAATTAGCAACATTATTAGAGCTTTGGAGTTCCAGAATTATGGCAGGACGACTAGTGACTATTCCTGACCCTGAGCCAGCAGTTTTAATAACAAATAATCCGTTAACAGATTTACCAATTGATTGGGAACATCTACATCAAATCTCAGACAATGATCCAGAATTTGAGTTAGAAATATTAAAAGTTTTTGTGGAAGATAGCCTATTTCATGTAGAGGGAATTAAAGCCGCAATTACCGTTAATGACTTTCCTCAACTGGCCAGGGAAGCTCATCATCTTAAAGGTTCTAGTGGTAATGTTGGTGCTACAGCCATGCGGAAAATTGCAGAAGAACTAGAACAACTTAGTCGCAAACAGAGTTTTGTCGGTGCTTATGAATTGGTACTAGGATTAGTTGATTTTATAAACAAGATTCAAGCATTTTTAATTAAGGCTTGCTGAAATAGTGCTGAAATAGTGCTGAAATAAGTGCTGAAAAAGTTTTTTCGTTCCCTGACAAGGTTATCCATGAAGTCAGGTTGACCGTGGTAGAGACGTTCCATGGAACGTCTTTACATAGAGCCGACTCTTGTTAGCATTCTTTAGCTTTTTTGGTTCGGCCAACGACCGACCGCTTGACCAATTACCGCCAATTCTGACATTAATTGATCAAAAGCGTCCGGTGTTAAAGATTGGGGTCCATCGGATAACGCTTTGGCTGGGTTGGGGTGAACTTCAATCATAAGCGCGTCCGTACCCGCAGCGATCGCCGCCATGGCCATAGCAGGGACAAATTCGGACCAACCCACACCATGACTAGGATCAATCATAATTGGTAAATGGGTGAGTTTCCGCAACACCGGCACAACCGATAAATCTAGAGTATTGCGGGTATATTGACGGTCAAAAGTTCTAATTCCCCGTTCACACAAAATTACATGAGGATTACCCGCTGCTAAAATATACTCAGCCGCCATTAACCAATCCTCAATGGTTGCAGCCATACCGCGTTTTAACAGCACGGGTTTAGGTTGCGCTCCCACTTTTTTGAGCATGGAGAAATTCTGCATATTTCTCGCCCCCACCTGAATCACATCTGCGACTTGGCCAATTTTCTCCAAATCTTCCGTATCCATAACCTCGGTAATAATCCCCAAACCGCTAACTTTCCGGGCTGTAGCTAACAATTCCAAAGCGCTTTCACCATGACCTTGAAAAGCATAGGGTGACGTGCGGGGTTTATAGGCTCCACCTCGCAAAAACTTAGCCCCCGCAGCCTTTACCCGCAGCGCCGTTTCCACAATCATCTCCTCATTTTCCACCGAACACGGTCCAGCCACAACCACCAAAGGATGATGTTCACCAAACACCACATCTGCTTGAGGAGTATTTACCACCACCTCAGAAGCTTGTCCATGACGGAATTGACGACTAGCCCGTTTATAGGGTACTTCCACTCGTAATACTTGTTCAATCCATTGACTCAATTCTTGAATACGGGGGGGGTCTAAATCAGCGGTTTCCCCAACTAAAGCAATGACCACCTTATGTTGACCAATAATTTTTTCTGGAGTTAGTCCCCAGCTAGATAATTCTGTAGTAATGCGATTTATTTCTTCCTGGGGGGAACCAACCTTCATGACAATAATCATTTACGAGTTCCTTTTTTAGTAAATTTTTGATTAACTAACTTGAGATTAACAAGCAAAACCTATGAAAAAAAGCGTTACCCGCAAAGGATAATGGGTGATAATGTATACATTTGTACTATAAGTGGGACAGACATTTAGACCATTACACTGATTTTAGCATTTCGGTAGCTGATATTTAATCATCATCTTCTAGTTCTTTACCCAGGCGATATTTTATATCATAGTTGATGATAAAGTCTAATTCTGCTTCTGTAAATCCATAATGTTCTGCTAATATCTTATCTATTTCATCTATGATAGGTTTGGATAATTTGGGAGAAAAGAACTGAACTTTTAATATACCTTGCTTGACATAATTAATATCTTTCATGATTGAGTTTTTTTGTAAATCTAACATTAATTGTTGAGCAAGTTCTGATAATGAAAGTTTAATACTATTACTCACTTTGTTTAAATTAAACAAAAATCCGTTTACTTCCCGTTTATTAACATTTCTACAATCTGATAAAGATAAAAAATACCAGAAAAATAACGAGGATAAATAAACAGATAAAACAGCATTACAATTAATTTCTAAATCAAAATTTATTGTTTTTAACTCAGAAGTTGTTTGTGTTTTCCCTAAAGAATTTATGATTGTTGGTGGTTGATTAAGGAATTGTAAAAAATATCTTAATTTTCTAGTATGATATAAAGAATACTTACCATTTTCACTTGTTTGTTCACCTAATGTTTTTTGTTCTTTAATAACTTTCTCAAAAACGCTAATTTCTAAAATTGTTCCAAATTTTGGAATAGAGGTTAAGTAAAATAAATGTTCTGGAATAATAACATATTTCAAGAGTTGAAAAAGATAATTTCTTTCTTCATGATACCACCGATAATATTTACTAGAATATACCAAATTATTATTTATACTTTTTTGTATACTTATTAAACTTTTTTTTCCAATACAAATACATAAATGTTTGTCTACATTTTCAAATAGCTTAGATGGACGCATTGCATAAGTGCTTATCCAAGTTTTTACATAATTTGTTTTTACTAAATTACGCAGTAAATCAAATCCGTTTGTACTAACAAAAGATATTGGAATAATCATTCCTAACCAGCTTTTTTGATGAGAAATATAAATACTTCTTTCTATTAAGAATGAATATAAATCATTACATTTTTCTGTTTGATAACCTTTAATTTCATAATCCTTTTTGACCTTACTATATTCCACATAAGGAGGATTACCAATAATCACATCAAAACCCCCACGACTAATAATACCATAAAACTCCACAAACCAATGAAAAGGACAATGAGATAATTTCCACTTTTCCCACTCCTTTTTATTCTTAACATCTATCCCATATTCCCGCGCTAAATACTCATTCAACTCCTCATTTAAACTATCCAAAGACTCTTGTAAAAGTTGCTTAGTACCAGTAAAATCACTACCATTAACCGTAGAAGTTTGAATATCTCTAAAAGTTTGATAAACCTGACTAACTCGCTTTGCTTTCTCATCAATTCTTGTCATATCACTAAACAAGTCTAACTTCAATTGTTGAGAACCTTCAACCGCTTTTTTAACCTGATCATAATTAGCAAAACCCACCAAACTATTACCCGCACGAATATTAAAATCAATATCTGGTAAAGGTTCAATCCCATAATTAGGTAAACTATGATTAGGAGTTACCTGTGCTACTAGTTTTAAAAATAAACGTAATTTACAAATTTCTGTCGCTTCCTCCATAATATCCACCCCATAGAGATTATTTAACATAATCTTTTTGAGAATGAAATAACGTTGGTTATGATGAAATTTCACATCATTTAAAATTTGTCGAAATTGCTTGATAGTCTTATTCTTATTATTGTTATCATTATCCTCTAGAAAACTGGTCATTTTTTCTAAACAAGCATCATAAAGAGGTTCAAGAATATTCAAAGCAGCAAATAAAAAAGCCCCACTCCCACAAGTAGGGTCAAGAATTGACATTTTACCTAATTGGTCATAGATATTATATAAAAATTGCGGATCTTGACAATTATTAATGACATCTTCTGCAAATTGACGAATATTCAAGTTATAAGTAATTAAATCATTGATATTCTTAACCTCTCCATTAACTAGCTTTTCTCTGATTTCTAAATAACGGGTTTTTCTGGTAATATATTCTCTCCAAATTTCCGTAGGTAAACCATAATTATCATCTGCTGGTTGATTCCAATTCTGTCTTTGGGAAACATCATTTAAACCTCTAGCAATATGTTCCGGTAATGGTAAATCTACTCCGGTTTTCACTGCTTCATAAATATAGCGTTCTGGGTAATCTTTTAATAAGTTCCAGATACTTTGATCATCACTTTTGACAGCATCGAATAAATAGGGAATAATACAATTTTTACTAATATATTCTGTGATATCTTCTTTAGTGTAATATGCTCCCATTTGTTTTTGGTTAATGTACTTTTCAAAGATATAACCTAAAACATCAGGGTTAATTTCATGATCATTTTTTAGTGGTCTTTCATCTAAATACCAATTATACTGATCAAAGAAGTTGAATATTTGAGTAAAAGCGGTATCGGGAATTGTAATTTGAGGATAGGTTTGTTCTAAATAATGGACTGTGAATAAACCCCCGTTTAGATAGGGAACTTTTCCTAAAAGTGCTTCTAATTCGGTATTTCTGTTTTGATTTCCTAAACCTTGATGAAATAATTTTAGCAGGAAATAACGATAAAATGAGTAAAACTGATTATTTTCTTTGTGTTCTTGACATTGATTTAATTTGGTTCTCAAATAATCTAAATCATTGTTTAAAAAACCTTTACGTTGGATAAAGTAAATGAACATTAAACGGTTCAGCATTAAGGAAGCGTACCATTCTTGATCAAATTTCACGGGGATACCGTCAATAAAATCTAAAAATGTTTTATATTCCTTTTTGAATTGATCATAAAATTTCTTAGTGATTTTATCTATTGATATTTTATTATTTTTTGTGTTAATTATCTCTTTAATTGTCATCACTTTTAATTATGCTGAGATGTTTTAAAAACTTTATTCGCTATTATAGTCCTAAATAAAATCTGCTAAACAACTACCTAATTTTAAATTTTCTATATGTTGAAAATCACTATCATAAGTAAATAAGATTAAATCATGTTGAATTGCTGTAGCTGCAATCCAAATATCATTAGTCGGTATAGGTTTACCTTTTTTTCTTAATTGATGGTAAATTATAGCATAATATTCTGATGTTTTTTCATCTATAGGAAATATTTTTATTCTACTAGATTCTAAAAATTTTTCTAATTCATAACAGTTAGTTTCTTGTTTATTTCCTAAAGCAAAACCTCCTAATAATTCTCCTATAATGATTGTATTTATGGCAATAATATCTACATTTTCAATTATTTCAACTGCTTCATTTTGATGACGTTTAAAAGCAGTATAAGCATTTGTATCTATTAAAATTGATTTTATAGCCATAATTTTTGATCTATTTCATTAAATTGTTTAGTATTAAGTAAAAATTCAATTTCATCTTCTTCACTCCATGTTCCCGCAAGATAATCTAAATCATGATAAGGGTAAGAATTAGAGAGATGTTTTTCTGGGGATGATATAATTCCATTTTTTACATGATTTATTTTATCTGTAAATTCTTTTATCCACTGATAAAGGTTATTCAGTTCTTCTTCTGGTATTTTGTCAATTTCTGCTTGAATAAGTTCTTTTACAGTCATAAAGTTTACTCCTGTTGTTAATTTACATATTATAACACTTTTATCAATTGTTAATTATCTTTATCTCCTAATTGTTTGTAAATTACTTGACTAGTAATTTTATATAAGTATGAATTGAACGCAGATAAACGCAGATAGTAACGCAGATAGTTTTGTACTTCATTATACTAGGAAAAGTTATATTAATTATCAATTATCGTCTTCTTCTAGTTCTTTACCCATGCGATATTTTATATCATAGTTGATAATAAAGTCTAATTCTGCTTCTGTAAATCCATAATGTTCTGCTAATATTTTATCTATTTCATCTATGATAGGTTTGGATAAACGAGGTTGATAATATCTTTCTCTAATTCCAGAACTATTAGCTTTTTTAATTTGAACATTATCTTCATAAGAGTTCATCAAAGATAATATTAATTGTTGCAAATGTTGGTTAATTGTTGTTTTATTTCTTTCTTGAGGAATCATGAATAATTCATTTATTCCTTTATTAATATGTCTCATATCTGAAAAAAGATTATAAAACCAAACAAAAAGATTAGAATTAAATATTGACAATATAAGCCAATATAAATACTGATAATATTTAACTTCTATAATTTCAGAAGCATATACTTTATTATTATCTTTATCTAAACGATAAGGTTTTTCATGATGAAATAAGCAAAAATTTCTTAATGTTCTTGTAAAATATAAGGATTTACCCTCTTGAGATTGACAGTTTTGAATAAGTTGATTTTTGTCATTAAATACTTTATTTAAAATTGACTTTTCTATAGAATCAAAAATTTTAGGTATTGATCCTTCTACTGTATAATACAATTTTTCTAACTTTTGATATTTAATTATTTTAAATAAATCAGAATTATATTTTTCTTTATAATATTTTGTCTGATAAAATGCTGATTTTTGATGATTTGATAAAATGATTATAGTCAGTCTTTTTGTAATACCTTGAAATAATTTACAAGAATCAGCAAAGTTAGAAATCCATATATTATTAAAATTATCAATAATAAATTTCTGTAAAGACACAAAACCTTTAGTAGAAAAGATTGATACGGGTACAATCATTGATAATTTACCTTGTTTTTTAATAATGCAAATACTTCTTTCAATAATTGCTGCATAAATATCAGGTTTAAAATTAACTTTATAATTATTTGAAGATATTGAATAATTTAATTTACTATATTCCACATAAGGAGGATTACCAATAATCACATCAAAACCCCCACGACTAATAATACCATAAAACTCCACAAACCAATGAAAAGGACAATGAGATAATTTCCACTTTTCCCACTCCTTTTTATTCTTAACATCTATCCCATATTCCCGCGCTAAATACTCATTCAACTCCTCATTTAAACTATCCAAAGACTCTTGTAAAAGTTGCTTAGTACCAGTAAAATCACTACCATTAACCGTAGAAGTTTGAATATCTCTAAAAGTTTGATAAACCTGACTAACTCGCTTTGCTTTCTCATCAATTCTTGTCATATCACTAAACAAGTCTAACTTCAATTGTTGAGAACCTTCAACCGCTTTTTTAACCTGATCATAATTAGCAAAACCCACCAAACTATTACCCGCACGAATATTAAAATCAATATCTGGTAAAGGTTCAATCCCATAATTAGGTAAACTATGATTAGGAGTTACCTGTGCTACTAGTTTTAAAAATAAACGTAATTTACAAATTTCTGTCGCTTCCTCCATAATATCCACCCCATAGAGATTATTTAACATAATCTTTTTGAGAATGAAATAACGTTGGTTATGATGAAATTTCACATCATTTAAAATTTGTCGAAATTGCTTGATAGTCTTATTCTTATTATTGTTATCATTATCCTCTAGAAAACTGGTCATTTTTTCTAAACAAGCATCATAAAGAGGTTCAAGAATATTCAAAGCAGCAAATAAAAAAGCCCCACTCCCACAAGTAGGGTCAAGAATTGACATTTTACCTAATTGGTCATAGATATTATATAAAAATTGCGGATCTTGACAATTATTAATGACATCTTCTGCAAATTGACGAATATTCAAGTTATAAGTAATTAAATCATTGATATTCTTAACCTCTCCATTAACTAGCTTTTCTCTGATTTCTAAATAACGGGTTTTTCTGGTAATATATTCTCTCCAAATTTCCGTAGGTAAACCATAATTATCATCTGCTGGTTGATTCCAATTCTGTCTTTGGGAAACATCATTTAAACCTCTAGCAATATGTTCCGGTAATGGTAAATCTACTCCGGTTTTCACTGCTTCATAAATATAGCGTTCTGGGTAATCTTTTAATAAGTTCCAGATACTTTGATCATCACTTTTGACAGCATCGAATAAATAGGGAATAATACAATTTTTACTAATATATTCTGTGATATCTTCTTTAGTGTAATATGCTCCCATTTGTTTTTGGTTAATGTACTTTTCAAAGATATAACCTAAAACATCAGGGTTAATTTCATGATCATTTTTTAGTGGTCTTTCATCTAAATACCAATTATACTGATCAAAGAAGTTGAATATTTGAGTAAAAGCGGTATCGGGAATTGTAATTTGAGGATAGGTTTGTTCTAAATAATGGACTGTGAATAAACCCCCGTTTAGATAGGGAACTTTTCCTAAAAGTGCTTCTAATTCGGTATTTCTGTTTTGATTTCCTAAACCTTGATGAAATAATTTTAGCAGGAAATAACGATAAAATGAGTAAAACTGATTATTTTCTTTGTGTTCTTGACATTGATTTAATTTGGTTCTCAAATAATCTAAGTCGTTGTTTAAAAACCCTTTACGTTGGATAAAGTAAATGAACATTAAACGGTTCAGCATTAAGGAAGCGTACCATTCTTGATCAAATTTGACGGGAATACCGTTAATAAAATCTAAAAATGTTTTATATTCCTTTTTGAATTGATCATAAAATTTCTTGGTAACTTTATCAACATCAAAGGCTTTTTTAGTTTTCTTAGTAACTTCTAATAAAGTTAAATTTTCTTCCTCTTTAATACTAATATAAATTGTTTCTAACTTTTGAATTAAACCCTCCCCCGACTGATGAATATAATAATGATTTTCTCGACTAGTGACGGGTTTTCCTGGTTCGCGTCTTACCCATTGCCAAATTTGTTTTTCTTGACCTTTATCGGTATAAATAATTAAATGTTCTTGACTATAACTAGTAACTTCTATATCAATCTTTTTTCTAATTTGAGAGTTGGGTAAAATCCCATTTTCAGGTAAACAATGATAAACCATTAAACCACGTTTTTGGGAAATAGCTTTTATGGTATAATTCTCCCCATTTACAGATAGATAAATAGGAGAAATATCAGCATAATCCCAACCTAATTCCTCAATAAACAGCGATGTAAAATCCGCTAATTGCAGGTATTTTTTAACTTGACTACGATTGAATTTCATAAAATGCACTCCTGGTATAAATAACTACAGCTTAACCCACCATTTTCAGTGATTTAAGTGATTTATATAGCGATAAAATACCTGTCTTCATCCTGTACATCCTGATTCTGACAGTGGATACTCAACATCATAGCATAGCGAGCCACATTATAGCTACATAATAGCTACATTGATAACATCCTCATATATATCTACCATTTCTAAAATTAATCCAACAGAATCTAAATGTAATTTATCATCACGATTAATCAAGGTTTGTATAGTCCAATTTCTTTTTTCATCTTGACGATAAACCTCTACCTTAACTTGATCCTGAGAAATCAAAATATATTCTTTCAAACTTGCTAAACTGCGGTAATTAAGAAGTTTTTCCCGTCTATCTATAGTTTCTGTACTTGGTGATAGGACTTCGATAATTAAACAAGGATAATTCAAAAAATAACGGTCTTGATCTTCCGTGTCGCAACTGACGATGACATCAGGATAGTAAAATATAGTTTGATTCTCATTAGCTAAATTTATTCTTACCTTCATGTCAGACATGAAAACATTACAGGAACTACCCCGTAACTGAGAACGTAGTCTACTAGCAATATTGAGAGTAATTATATTATGTTCTTTACTACCTCCAGCCATAGCAAAGACTTCACCGGCAAAATATTCATGACGAATATCGCTAGTTTGTTCTAATTCTAAATATTCTTCAACAGTGAAAAAGTAAAGAGGGGACTGCATAATTATAATTTTTTCGGGTATAATTTTTTCGGGTATAATTTTTTCGGGCTTGATAATTCTCAAATTATGATCAAATCCTTTACCAATTTAACAATATAGCGCCAGGTATTTTTGGCTGCATATTGGGTATAAACCAGAAAAAACTTATTTTCCAACTTACCCCAGATGACAGTTATGACCTGGACGCTGATTATTAGATGATTATGAGACGTTCTTTTTCCGGGTATCACGCCAAACTTCGGCCATCCTTCCCCAGTTAGTGCTAAATTCAGCTAAACCGATCATATTTCCCGGTCTTTCCTCGTCCCAAGAAGCGGAAAGAACACCATAGGTAATTCCTACTACTCCTAAACCAAATAATCCCATATTCACCAATAAAACGGCGATAGGCGGAAGTTGGATATGAGCTAGAGTAACTAGCAGATAGCTAACTACCAAACTAGCAATACCTAAAAATGTAGGAATACCGCAAAAAGCAGCCACTCTGCGAATCATGCGCTGGCTCACCACTTCAGGAATAGCCATTTCTTGTTTAGAATAACGACGTTGCTGTTGCGGTTTTTCCTGGGTTTCTTGGGTCTTAAGGACGGGCTGAGTTATAGCCTTAGCGGGTTTTTGACGCTTTTTGTTTGGTTCAAAAGGTAATTTACTACGTTCTGATTCTTCAGCAGCCATAAGAATTAGTTCCTAACCGCGAATACCGAGACGAGTAATTAAAGCTTGATATTTTTCCCGGCTACCTGCTTGGATGTAGGCTAAAAGACGCTTTCTTTGACCAATCATCTTCAATAATCCTCTGCGGGAGGAATGGTCTTTCTTATTAACTTGCAAATGTTTACTGAGTTGGTTAATCCGGTCAGTGAGCATTGCTACTTGAACATCAGCCGAACCAGTGTCGGTTTCATGAACTTGGTAGCCAGAAATGATTTCTTGTTTGCGCTGTTGCGTCAGAGCCATGATAGATTAGATCTTTATTGTTTGTAAATTTGTGTAGCAGTTTCCTATAATATCACACCCATCCATTCCTGTGGCAACTTCCTGATCAGGAGTCAGGAATGCAGCAATCACCCATTACCGTCAACCATTACCGCTTACTCTGGTGATTTAAGAGCTTGATCTAAAATTTGTCTAGCTTGTTCGGCTTTTGATTTTGCTTCCTGGTAACGGAGATTGGCCTGAGCAAAATTTTTGAGAACCTTAAAACCTTCTTTGAGATTGGTTATTTCTTCCTCGGTGACGGATTTATCAGTAAATAGCACATCAATGGCTTTGCGAATTTCTAAGGCTTCTGTGCGTGATTCTTGGACTTTTAACTTTAAAGAAGCTAAATTACTGAGAATTTGCACCGCTTGGGTAATTTCATCTTCACGACTAGAAGTATCTGTAGTTGGTTCTTTGATTTCAATTAACTGTTGGGGACTAAATCCTGCTTCTAGTTCGGTTGGTAGTTCCCCTGCTTCCATAAGTTCCATTAGCTGATCCATTGCTTTGTCACGGGCTTTAGCGGAATCCTTACCAGGAACAATCAGGATAATTTCTGGACTTTGAGGAATAGTGTATTGAACCATAGGTGTATATATAAATTTCAGCTAATTGGTGATAGGTACGGAATAATGAATTAACCGCAGTCCAGAAACCACTATAAGGTATTATTGTATTTCCGAACCGCAAAGACAAGAAATATTAGTTCAATTATACTTAATAAAGGTAAACCAAAATATAACAAAATGACAAATTTATGACTCCCAATTCCGCCATTATGCGTTCTGTGGAACAACTGGGCTACCGCGTCACCGTTGGTGATGTGGCCACCCAGATAGGATTAAATATAGCTGAAGTCAATCAAGGTTTATTAGCCCTAGCTGCTGACGCTGGGGGACATTTACAGGTTGCAGAATCAGGTGATGTTGTTTACCAATTTCCCCGCAATTTTCGAGATATTTTACGCAATAAATACTTGCAAATACGGTTGAAAGAATGGTGGCAAAAAATCTGGTCTGTGCTATTTTACTTAATTCGGATTTCTTTTGGTATTCTTTTAGTTGCTTCTATCATTTTGATTACTGTGACTATTTTCATTATTATCACTGCTAGTTCAAATCGGGATGATGATAATCGCGGTGGTAGTAGTTCTAGAAGTAATAATTTCTTCTTTTTCCCTGATTTATTCTGGTATTTTAGCCCAAATTATGGCGATAATTACCAAGAACGACGGAGAGAAAAGGGCGAAAATAGTGAAATGAATTTTTTGGAAGCGGTGTTTTCATTTCTCTTTGGTGATGGTGATCCTAATGCTAATTTGGAAGAACGCCGCTGGGAAGACATTGGGGCTGTGATTAGCAATAATCAAGGTGCAGTAGTAGCAGAACAAATTGCTCCTTATTTAGATGATATTGGCGAAAAATATCAACAAGAATATGAGGATTATATGTTGCCTGTGCTGGTAAGATTTAATGGATTTCCCCAGGTAAGTTCAGAGGGTCAAATGGTATATTATTTCCCAGAATTACAGGTAAGGGCTAGTAAAAAACAGCGGCGTTCAATATCTGAATATCTCCATGAATTTTCCTGGAAGTTTAGTGCAGCTAGTTCTGGACAAATTCTCCTCAGTGCGGGTTTAGGCGGAGTGAATTTTGTTGGGGCTTTGATTTTGGGAAATTTATTGAGAGATGGCACAATTGCGGCTCAAATTGGCGGATTAGTTGCTTTTGTGCAAGGTATTTATGGATTGTTATTGGCCTATGGTACAGGGTTTTTAGCCATTCCCTTAATTCGATATTTCTGGATTAAACGGCGTAATGATAAAATTACTACTCGCAATTATCAACGCCAAGAACGAGCTAGATTATTAGCCGGTGCGGATACTTCTTTACAGAAGAAAATCGCCTTTGCTCGTGAATTTGCAACGGAAAAAATCATTAGTAAAGAAGATTCTGTTTATTCCACAGAAACAGATTTATTAGAACAGGAATTTCAGAATAAGCAAATAGGGGATAGGGGATAGGTGCTAAGCCACGGGGACAGGTGCTACGCCACGGGGACAGGTAATTGGTCACTAACAAATATTTCCCTGCTCCCTATTGCCTATTTCCTCTTGTAAGAGTGCCTATTTTGCTTGAATGGGTGTCAAGGCTACACCTTGATAGTAGTATCCTAAAATTTGTAGATGGTTTGCACCACGTTTTGCTAATTCATAAGCCCCCCATTGGCTCATTCCTAAACCATGACCAAAACCTAATCCCTGGAGGATAAAACTACCATTTGCGTCTTTATTCACAATGAACCGCGTACTTTTAATTTTTAGTGCGGTTCTCACTTCTTCACCTTGGAGAATTTTAGTGCCTTTATTACCGATGATTTTCAGAGTTTTGACACTTCTAAAAGGTGAAACATTTTCGATAATCATCTCTTTGACATTACCAATACCGAAAATTCTCGCACTAATTTCTCTGGGAGTGAAGGTCTTTGTCCAGTTACATTCTTTGATCTTTTGGTCAAAATCGGGAACGGCACGCAAATAAGGTACTCTGGTACTCCAGACATCTTCTACGTTTTCAGTGTGTCCACCAGAACAAGCATGAAAGACGGAAAGAATAATTTGATTATTGTAAGTTAATATCTGGCCTGCTGTCTGGTCTGCTGCGTTGTAGGTTTTGGGAGATTCACTGCTTACACCTTTATAAATTTGCCAACGATCTGGACTATCCCCTAAATCATACACCGGATTTCTTCTCTGTCTTTCGCGCTCATAAAGGGCATAGGTACGGGCTGCTATGGCTTGGGCTTTGAGGGCTTCCTCCGGCCAGCTAGAATTCATTTCTCCACCAATGACGCTGTAGAGATATTCTTCTAAATCTACCCAGTTCACAGCAGTTAATCCGTTACCTGTGGGTACTACTAAGGTTCTACCACGAAACCAGCGATCGCCAATATAAACATACCCCTTATTTGTCGGTTCAATCCAAAATAACCCTGATTGCCATCTATCTAAAGCCACTCCTCCCGCAACCGCTTGAGCGGGAAAGGGTTTCATTCCTGGTAATTCTCCTAGTGTCTTACCCCTACTATCTTTAACAATAGCGGTTGTGGAAGCACCGACTTTTACCTGTTTAACTTCTCTTGCAATTGCCACACGCAGAATTACAGACGCTTGAGCAGGAGCAAGCAAGACAAACCAGAGCAGTATACCTATCCACCAATGTCTACCTTTAAGTTCAGAAAAAAAACTGCTTAATAATAGTTGAAATTTCATTTTAATTGTTTAATCATAAGCGTCTACTGTTCACCTTCTATATACTTTTATATATTTGTACTTTTATATATTTGTATATATTTGGTTCTTATATAACTGGGGCGCTAGGATTCGAACCTAGGGATGGCGGGACCAAAACCCGCTGCCTTACCACTTGGCTACGCCCCAAGGAATTAACTTTAGATAATATAGCAGTCCTTGTAGGATAATGTCAAGTGTTTTGGAAAAAAATTTTTTTTGCTGATGGGGAATGGGCAGTTAGGGGGTTTTTGAGAAAAAAAATATTTATTTATTACTGATTGCCAAAAAATCGGGAGTTTGTACAATGTGACATTTTCTAAAAAATTGTATTGATAGTAACAGAATTTTCCATGTCAAGATCACTCAGATAGAAATATAAAAAAAGATCAAATTTTTAGTAAAATTTTAGTTAAGCTGATGTTAAGCTGACTAGAAAATTAGAATTTAAGTAACTTTTAAGACAGAAAAAAGTAGCGAAAAATACGAATTGTATTGAATCAGGATCAACATCGTAGACGCAGAGGAAAGAACACAAGTGTTGAAGAAATTAGTTATTACTGGGTGTTTAACTTTATTGATGCTGGGGGGGTTGTTAACAGGGAATGCTTGGGCTGCGGAGTCAACGGCTGCACCACCTCCCGATACGGGAGATACAACATTTATGTTGATCTCATCAGCCCTGGTATTGCTGATGACACCCGGATTAGCGTTCTTTTATGGTGGGTTTGTGCGATCGCGCAATATCCTAAATACGTTAATGATGAGTTTTGTATTGATGGCCATTGTTGGAGTCACTTGGGTTCTGTGGGGTTATAGTCTTTCCTTTGCCCCTGGTTTACCTTTCATTGGTGGTTTACAGTGGTTAGGTTTAAACGGTGTTGGCTTAGAAACAACAGGTTATCTGCAAGGTTCAGCCCCAGCAGAAGTGGTATCCTACGCGCCAACAATTCCCCATCAGGCATTCATGATCTATCAAGCCATGTTTGCTATTATCACTCCAGCATTAATATCAGGTGCGATCGCTGAACGGATGAGTTTCCGTGCCTATTGCCTATTTGTAGTGCTGTGGTCAACGTTCATCTACACACCCCTAGCGCACATGGTGTGGGCAAAGGGAGGATTTTTAGGTTTATATGGCGGTATAGGCGCTTTAGACTTTGCTGGTGGGACAGTAGTACATATTAGTTCTGGTATTTCCGCACTAGTAGCAGCAATTGTCCTCGGTCCGAGAAAAAACTATCCAGATCGTCTGAGTCCTCCCCACAATGTCCCCTTTATTTTGTTGGGTGCTGGCTTACTTTGGTTTGGTTGGTTTGGCTTTAACGCTGGTAGCGCCTTATCCGCTGGCACGGTGGCCACAGTAGCCTTTGTTGCTACTAATACATCTGCCGCCGCTGGGGCGTTAATGTGGTTGATTCTAGAAGCTACATTACGGGGAAAACCCACCGCTGTAGGGGCAGCCACCGGTGCAGTCGCTGGTTTAGTTGGAATCACCCCAGCGGCAGGATTTGTCACCCCTCTAGCGGCAATTTTAATCGGTTTTATTACTTCCTTCGTCTGCTTCTATGCTGTCAGTTTCAAGCACAAGTTACAGGTTGATGATGCCCTAGATACCTATCCTGTCCATGGTGTTGGCGGTACTATCGGGGCGATTTTAACGGCTTTCTTTGCCACAACTGAAGTTAATTCTGGCGGTAAGGACGGGGTACTCCGTGGTAACTTGAGTGAATTATTTGTGGAATTGGGGGCAATTGCTCTAGCCTATATCATTGCTGGGGTGGGGACTTGGATCATTCTGAAAATTATTGCGGCTACAGTTGGTTTAAGAGTCCCAGATCAAACAGAAAATCAAGGCTTGGATATCCATGAACACGGGGAAGAAGGTTATAACTCCGAGTTCGCAGACCGAATCTCTAATAAGTAATTTAATTTATTAGGGATATTTTAGGGATATTAATGTAGGTAAGAGGTAAGAGGTAGGAAAAATCTAATATCCTACCTATTCCTCTTCCCTGACTGGTGTTGTGAATATTTATGAAAAGAAATATGATTTTGATAAATTAAAATTTCCCATCTCAATTGCCTCCAGGCGCGAGAAAATTAAAAATAGTCATTTTAGTCACCAAGTCCAAATGGATACAAAAGCTTTTAAACGCAACCTGCAACATTCAGCCAATTACAATCGTAAGGGCTTTGGTCATCAAGAGGAAGTTGCTACCCAGTTACAATCGGAATATCAGAGTAACTTGATTCAGGAAATCCGGGATTCTCACTACACGCTCAAGCGCGGTGATGTGACGATTCAATTAGCACAAGCATTTGGTTTTTGTTGGGGTGTGGAACGTGCTGTAGCAATGGCTTATGAAACCCGCCAGCATTTCCCCGCAGAAAGGATTTGGATTACCAACGAAATTATTCACAATCCATCAGTTAACAAACGGATGCAGGAAATGCGGGTAGAATTTATTCCCGTCATTGACAAAGTCAAAGATTTTTCTGTTGTTGGTAGCGGTGATGTGGTGATTTTACCAGCTTTCGGTGCAAGTGTTCAAGAAATGCAAATTCTGAATGATAAAGGTTGTCAAATTGTTGATACTACTTGTCCTTGGGTATCTAAAGTTTGGAACACTGTAGAAAAGCACAAAAAAGGTGATTACACATCAATTATTCACGGAAAATACAAACATGAAGAAACCGTTGCTACTAGTTCCTTTGCTGGGAAATATTTGATTGTTTTGAATTTAAAAGAAGCAGAATATGTAATTAACTATATTCTCAATGGTGGCGATCGTCAAGAATTTTTAACTAAGTTTGCTAAAGCTTGTTCTGCCGGATTTGATCCTGATCAAGATTTACAACGGGTAGGAATTGCTAACCAAACAACCATGCTCAAAGATGAAACCGAAAAGATCGGTAAAATGCTAGAGCGAACGATGATGCAGAAATATGGACCGGCAGAGTTAAATCAGCATTTTCAAAATTTTAATACTATCTGTGATGCCACTCAAGAACGTCAAGATGCGATGTTGGAACTGGTGAAAGAAAATCTGGATTTAATGATAGTAATTGGTGGATTTAATTCATCAAATACTACCCAATTACAACAGATTGCTTTTGATCGGAATATTCCTTCTTATCACATTGATAGTGTTGAATGTATTCAATCAATTAACAAGATTGAACATCGAGAATTAACGGGAGATTTGGTAATTACAGAAAACTGGCTACCAGCAGGGGAAATTAAAGTTGGTATTACCTCTGGTGCTTCTACACCAGATAAGGTGGTTGAAGATGTAATTGAGAAAATTTTTGCACTGAAAACGACAGCAGCTTTAGTTTAAGTCTTGGTGGTAATACTAACCTGCTATATAAAATCTAGACAAAGCTAGACTTTATTTTCTACTTCAATGGGAGCATGGGAGCGGTTATCCCTCAGTAGACTTTCACGCCAAAGCCTGACGCGATAAATTAATTGCGGGATTTAGATCCCTATTCATCTCAAAACCGCAGTTCTCACAATGAAAAGTTCTTTCCGATCAAGAAAGAACTTCTTTTTTGTGTCCGCAGTGAGAACAAGTTTTACTTGATGGATTAATATTTCTTGGGTTTTATTTAACTTGAGTTTTGTCTTGATGGATAAAAGCATTGGCCGATTTCAACACTGTATTTGATCATTTAATTCTGACACATTTTGCCTAGTTTTTTAGCTAACTCATGAGAGTTATACATCAAGTAATGGGAGGCTTTGTCTATATTTGTATGGGTTTATCCATTAAATAAATTGTCAACTTAGGACAAGCTCTAGTATAAAAAAGAGGTTAGTATGGTAAATCATCATGGGCTAAAGTTTGTGCCATCACAATTGGTAATTGTTTACATCCCCCATTAGTATGATTACTGCCAGCTAATTTTATGAAAAACATACTCCTGATGACAGATGACTACTGATATTATTCCGTAGTTAAATTTTAAATACAGAGAATTTACTGAAATCAGGTAAAAAACTCACAGTTTACTTATTTATCAAATCTCACGAACCAAAAATACTCAAAAATACTCAAAAAGATTAATTGACAATATTGCCTTTTTATGGTTATAAGTTCAAATCTCAGGGTAGCTCGATTGGAAAGCAATAAAAAAAACAATTATTTGTTTCATGCAACTAAATGGAAAGTATTTATTTTTTGTTGTTAAAATCAAGTTTATTCAAACTTAAATGTCAAGCCGCCAAAAACTAATTACTAATTGAGATTATAGCAATTATTAAGATTGTATGAACTCTTTACTCTAATTTTGTATTAATTATTGCTGACATTATATCTAGATTTGTAAGTGATTTATTCCAGAGTTTAGTAATAGTTAAACACCCGAAAATTTAGTGATTGGAATAATTAATTATGTACGAAGAATCAAAAAAAATTATCGTCATTGATAATGATGTTTTTAGTCGCAATTTTATATTAGACTGTCTTCAATCTGAGGGTTATGATACCATAAGTGCAGAAAATGGGATGATGGGACTAGAGTTAATAAAACAATATTTACCTGACTTGGTAATTTGTGATGTGGTCATGCCAGATATGGATGGTTATACTGTATTAAGTAACCTGCGGGAAGATTCATTGACAGCAATTATTCCTTTCATTTTTTTGACTGCTATTAATACAAAGGAGTCTTTACGAAAAGCCATGGAATTGGGAGCAGATGATTATTTAACTAAACCTGTAACAAGGAATGAGTTACTGCGGGCTATTGCTGTTAGATTACAAAAACAAGCTCTTTTTAGATATTGGTATGCTACAAATTCCCATCAATTAGCACCAGCGCAATTCTTGACTACATCAGTAAATTGTCAGTCAATTTTTCCAATTATTCCCCGTCTGAAAAATGTTTTTGATTATATTGAAGCTAATTACCAAGAAGGAATTACTTCCTCTGATGTTGCAGAAGCTGTGGGCTATTCTTCTGCATATTTAACTAATCAAGTTGCGAAACAAACAGGAAAAGCAATAACTGCTTGGATTATCGAACGACGAATGGTAGCAGCACGGGCTTTATTAAAAAATACGCATCAGACAATTGAAGAAATTGCTGCTAAATTAGGTTATCAAAATACTTCTCATTTCTCCCGACAGTTTAGCCAACATCATGGTTTATCTCCCGCCCATTGGCGTAAAAAACATCAGTTAACTTCAACTTCAAAAAATACCAAGTTGCAATTTATCAAAAATGAAAATAATTCACCATTAGCTAAACCTGTACCTGTAGTTAGTGGGAGAGGGACAAGTTTTAAATAAAATTAAAATTAACTACTTTTAGGATTAGTTAATTGCTGAATAATCAGTTGAATTGCTAAGGCTAATAAGCCCAAAGCAACTAATCCAAATATTCCCATTCCCAAGGCGACTACACCTACTACCAAGGTACGCACAGCCGAACCAATGTTAATTACCATTTGGTTATCGGAATGGATGGGTTTACGGGCAAAAGTAGTGGCGATTGATATCATCAGAGAATAAGCCGCAAATGCAAATCCTCCTGACATAATTGCCCCGGTTAGACAGCGTAAAGGGGTGGGTGGTACTTGAGTGGAAATATCTGCTGATGGTGTTTCTTTTGGTTCATTCATAATAATTTAAAATTGAAGCTAAAATTGAAGCTGAATAGGTTTTAAGCTGTGAGACGACTGGAATCCGCTACTGAACTGTACTGCATTGAATTTGTATAATTATAGCGGGCAGGATGCCCGCACCACAAGATTTAACCATATTAATGATCCAATTAACCTATTTTAATTCCATGTTTAATTGTCCGCGTTACAAACAATTCTAAATCTTGATCAGGAATAGCTTCACGTATTCGCTGCTTGACTATTTCTCCTTGATTTTGAGATTCGACAATAGCAAACACTGAAGGACCAGAACCGGACATCATTGTCCCTAAAACTTCTTTTTGATTGGCGAATAATTCTCGTAATTGCAATACTTGGGGGTAAGCTGGTAGTACAACTTTCTCTAAATCATTATGTATTTTTTGGGCAATTTCTTCTGTATTTCGATGTAAAATGGCCTTGACCATGGCTTCTGAATGAAATGCACTAGCACGAGTCGCAAAAGTATCTGCATCTTGCACATAGTTAATGCCAAATTGTTGCCGATAGGTTTTATATGCCCAAGGTGTGGAAACTTCTAAACTGCGATATTTTGCTAATACTATATGTAGATTATCTAAACTTTGCAGGGGTGAAAGTTTTTCACCTCTACCAGTGGCAATAGCTGTTCCTCCACCAATACAAAATGGTACATCTGAACCGAGATTCGCGCCTAATTCTTCTAATTCTGATTGGGTTAATCCCAAATCCCAAAGTAAATCTATTCCCACTAATACGGCTGCGGCATTGGTAGAACCTCCAGCTAAACCAGCAGCAACCGGAATATTTTTTTTGATGGTAATATCAACACCGCCAAAATTACTAAAAGCCTGGGGAAATTCCTTGGCCATTAATTCCGCTGCTTTGTAAACTAGATTGGTTTGATCTGTGGGTACTTGGGGGTGATTACAGTAGATACGAATATTTTCAGTGCTGGCAGTATGGATATCAATTTGGTCGGATAAATCTATGCTTTGGAGTATCATTGCTAATTCATGATATCCGTCAGCACGACTGCCGATAATTTCTAAATACAAGTTGATTTTGGCTGGTGCAATTAAACTATAAGAACGCATAATGTTTATTGATGTCTATTTGAACATTCATCATATTTGTGAGGGCTGGTAATGGGTAATTGGTAATGGATAATTGGTAATTGGGAAAATTCCAGAGTTAAGACCAGTATTTTGATGATCTCTCCGGCTATTGATTCCCTATGGTATTTACCAGTGATACCCATTGTATAACGCTGAGGTCTTCAGCGCGAACTTGGGGATTTATTTCTAATTCTTCCAGAAATTGTGTCAAGCGATCGCGGTCAATGACTGATTGTAAATTATTTCTTAACATTTTCCGTTTTGATCCAAATCCCAATTTAACTAAATTTTCTAATTTTTGGGGGTCATGGGCTGGAATTGCTATTTTTTTAGGAGTCAAGCGCACTACAGCCGAATCTACCTTTGGTGGTGGTACAAATGCAGCAGCGGGAACTGTACAAATTAACTCACAATCTGCCAAATATTGCACCCGTACGGACAAGGCGCCAAAAGTTCGAGAACCCGGTTTAGCATATAATCTTTCTGCTACTTCTTTTTGCACTAATAAAACAATAGAATCAAAAGGTTTTGGGTTAGGATGAGAAATAGTTCCCAGTAACTTTTCAATAATTGGACCGGTGATATTATAGGGAATATTCGCAACAACTTTATTCTGGTTTTGGAAATTAGCAAATGCTGTTAATTGCGACGGTAAATCAAGAGTCAGAAAATCACCTTGCAAGAGTAAGAAATTTTCTTTTTCACCTATTTGTTTGACGAGTAATTTACACAAATCCCGATCAATTTCTACCGCGAGTAAAGATTTCACCAGTGGTAATAAACGACGGGTTAAAATTCCTGTACCCGGTCCAATTTCCAGAATTTTATCACTTTCTTGACAATTAGCGGCTTGGACAATTGCGTTAAGTGCTTTATCACTTTTTAACCAATGTTGAGCAAACTGTTTACGGGGTTGAATCATGTTGTTAAAAGGGAACAGGGAACAGGGAACAGGGAACAGGGAACAGGGAACACAGGAAGAAAGACAGAATTGATACCTACTGAGTCTTGTATGGCTACGCCACGCAAGCTATCAAAAATCAAATAGGAGTCCTATACAGTAATACTGTTAAAATATACTCTAGTAATCAATCATTTTTAATTTACCATCTTTAACTAATTTAAACTTTGTTCCTCGCCATTTAATAGTATTACCAAAAAAGCCACAACACCAAATTATAAACCTCACTATATCCGCAAAGGGAATTAACCAGAAAAACTTTTTAGTTACTGGGTCATTGAGAACTTTTACTCCTACCACCCAAGCCATAATTAATCGCATTACCAAAGTTATGGCTAAAACCAACCAAGAGAAAATAGCAGCACTACTTGTTACCAACAATAGTAAACTGGAAATTGTCCCAAAAGTAAATACTAATCCCCGATAACCCCAAGGACGAGAAACGCGAATACAACGGGCCCAACGAATTTGACGATTAATAGAACCTAATAAACTACTATGTCCTAGTGCGTGTTCTACGATATAGTGAGATAATGCAATTTTATCACCTGCTTGGGTTGGTAAATAACCGAGTTGATAATCATCTGCTAAATAATCGGCCACTGCTGCAAAACCGCCAATTTTTGCTAATGTTGTTTTACGGATAACAATGGTTGATCCCAAAGCGAATTTTATCCCCTCTAATTGTTTGCTGACTAAAATACTGGGTTGAAAATCTGTAGCTGTACAAATAGCTTCTAAAATGGTAGCTATTCCTTGGGCTGTGGAACGATATAAACAGGTAACAACACCAATTTTTTCATCTTGTAATGGTTGAATGACTGTTTTTAAATATTCCGAACAGACACGAATATCACTATCAGCAATTAATAAAATATCATATTTAGCAATGGTGACAGCATTAGCTAAATTACTAATTTTCAAATTTGCGCCCAGAACATAATCATTTATTACTAAAGTAATATCTATTTCTGGAAATTGTTGTTTGAGTTTGTCAACTAATTCTATACTAGGATCTGTGGAACTGCGAACACAAAAAATAATTTGATATTGGGGGTAATCTTGTTGACAAAATGAAGCTAAGTTAGTGTAAGTCCCTTGATCAACACCACAAAGGGGTTTGAGAATGGTGACAGGGGGATGAAATTCCGGGTTTATGGGGGGAGATTTACGCAAAAAAGCGATCGCTGTATAAACCCCATAGATGTAAAATAAAATAGCAGATAAACAGAAGATCAACATAAGCAGGGGAAATTGTTTTCCTAATGACTAATAACCAATGAATCTAATTTACTTTCTTTTACGTTCTGCTTGGAAAATGGTAGCAATAGCCATTATTACAGGTTTTTTGAGTGGTGGTAGTAGTGCGGGATTAATTGCTTTAATTAGTAGTGCTGCGAGTCAAAGCAATACTTCACCCCTGACAACTATAGCCTGGGGTTTCGTTGCTTTAGTTCTCGTTGCTTTAATTACCGGCGTAATTTCCCAAATCATGTTAATTCGCTTATCTCAAAATGCTGTTTTGCAATTAAGAATGCGGTTAAGTCGGCAAATATTAGCATCGGAATTAAGTCATTTAGAACAACTAGGAAATCCGCGCTTATTAGCAACTTTAACAGAAGATGTTCAAGCGGTAGCCAATGCTGTCTATGTGATTCCCTTTTTATGTATTGATATGTCCATGGCTTTAGGATGTTTACTATATATAACTTGGCTATCTTGGTTAGTGTTTATCATGGTTTTGGTTTTAATGCTATTAGCTATTACTAGTTGTAAATGGTTATTAGATAGAGGAGAAAAATTATTAGCTTTAGCGCGGGAAGATCAAGACATTTTATTTAAAAATTTTAGCACGATTACGGCAGGAATCAAAGAACTCAAACTGCATTATCAACGGCGGCAATTTTTCTTAACTCATCGTCTAGAAGCCACAGCTAGTAGATTTAGAAATCATAATGTACAAGGTTTAACTTTATTTGCCACAACTACCAGTTGGGGAAAATTAATATTTTTCTTTGCCATTGGTTTTGTCCTTTTCATTTTACCATATTTATTCGCCATTGATGCCGAAACTCTATCTGGTTACATTCTCACATTTACTTATTTAATGTTACCTATGGATAATATTTCCAATAATTTACCATTAATTAGTAAGGCCAGCGTAGCGTTACAAAAAATTGAATCTTTAGGTTTATCTTTAGCTAGTCGGGCTGAAATTGCCACTACACCTCCTAATTCTCTCACAAATTGGCACAGTTTACAACTCAAAAATGTTACTCATGCTTATTACACAGATCAAGAAGATAATAGCTTTATTCTTGGTCCAATTAATCTTACTCTTTATCCCCAGGAGTTAGTTTTTATTGTTGGTGGAAATGGTAGCGGTAAATCATCTTTAGCTAAACTAATTACTGGGTTATATATTCCTGACAATGGGGAAATTATCTTAGATCAAAATTTGATTACCGAAGCCAACCGCGAATGGTATCGCCAACATTTTTCTGTAGTATTTTCGGATTTTTACTTATTTGAAGAACTGCTAGGATTAGCAAATCATAACTTAGATATTCAAGCCCAAAAATATTTACAGAAATTGCAACTGGATCATAAAGTCAAAATCGAAAATGGGCAACTTTCCACCACAGCCCTTTCCCAAGGACAACGAAAACGCCTCGCATTATTAACAGCATATTTAGAAAATCGCCCAATTTATCTATTTGATGAATGGGCTGCTGATCAAGATCCATTATTCAAAGATATATTCTATACTCAATTATTACCAGAATTAAAAGCACAGGGAAAAACCATCTTAGTAATTAGTCACGATGATCATTATTTTCATTTAGCTGATAGAATTATTAAATTAAACTATGGCAAAATTGAATTTGATAAACTCCCACAAACTTAGGAATCATAACCAAGAATACCTTAATGGTACAAGTGACCGTGAAATCAATCTAAAATCTAAAATCTAAAATCTAAAATCAAATGACAGAACCTAAAAACGTACTGGGAACAAAATTAGAAATTTGCTGTACTTCTCCCATGACTGGCTTTTACCGCGACGGATTTTGTACTACCGGTGGTCAAGATGTGGGAATGCACGTCGTTTGCGCTCAAGTGACAGAGGAATTTTTACAATATACTAAATCCCAGGGTAATGATTTGAGTACACCTGCACCTTATTTTAGCTTTCCTGGCTTAAAACCCGGTGATTGTTGGTGTTTATGCGCTGCCAGATGGCAAGAAGCCCTAGAAGCTGGTGTTGCACCGACCGTAGTTTTAGAAGCTACTCATGCTAGGGCGTTAGAAGTTTGTAATTTAGCAGATTTGCAAAAACATCGAGTAATTCGTAATGAGAAAAATGGTTAATTAATAATTATTAGCAAATACAGCAGTTCCCGATATTATGAAGTACAGATATTAATAATAAAACTTTTGTGGTGCGGGCATCTTGCCCGCACAAGGTGTACCTCACTCAAGCTGAACTTGCTGTATTTTAGCAAATCTGAAAATTATTTGCTAACTAAAATTCATCATCTCCCCAAATTCTTCCATCATTTTTTCCAGTAGGTCTTCCATCATATCCTCCCGATTAGAACGGAGACTTTCTGGACCTGCGAGAAATTCTTTAATGGTTATTTTCTGCTCTTTAAAGTCTTGAACAAAATCACGAATCCCCGCAACCAACTTAATTTGAGTTTGCATGGTTTCTAGCATTAATGCAATACAATCAACACCTTGTTTGGTTGCTTTTTTGTAGTCAGCAACCATTGTTCCTTCTGGGGTATTTTTTGCTAACCGGAGTTCTTGCTTCAATTTATCGTACTGATTTTTGAGAATTTCATTTTGTTGTGCTATGGTTTTGCATTTACGATTTAAATCATTTTCGCTATTATTATCAATTATTTCTCCTACTTCATATTTACGTTCAATTTCTAAAAGTCTCGCTAAATCCCCCTCTTGGTAAGCTTTATTAATTTCTTTCATAATTTCTGTGTGAGTCATTTGGGTTTCATTGTCTTTAACCTTATCAGGGTGAAATATCTCCGCTAACCGCAAAAATATCTGTCGTACCTTTCTAGATTCATCTGTTTTACCCACAGGGGATTCTGAATTTATTTCTGCTTCCCAATATTGACGACTTTGATGATTTTCTTGAAAGTTATCATTTTCAGATAATTCCTCTAATTCTTGATCTTCTTCAGTGGCTTTATAACTAATAATTCCTCCCATTTGCAAACTTCTGTACAAAGATTCTATCCTTTTCTGAGTTTGTTTTCCCAGTTTTCTTGTAGTGAAAATTTCCGCAAATAAAGCATGAATTTCCTCATCTAATTCTGCCATTTTTTTCATATTAGGACTGGCTTTATGAAATACCTCTTTTGTTAAAGAACGCATTTTTTCAATAAAGTTATTTAATTCTGCACGCTTTCTTTTAATTTGCTTTAATAGAGATTGGTGTTCTTTTTCTAAACCCTCTAACTGAAGATGTAAGTCAGATAGTGCTAGGGGAGTTACTGTGGTTGAGGATGCTGTTTTTGTTTTGCGTGGCATGGCAGATACAATTAAGCTTAGGGTTGATAAACGAACACAAATAATATTATATTTATTATATTTTATATATTTATGTTTATACAAGGTTTATACAAGATTTTTAATTAAATTAACTGGTGATAATTACTCAACTCAAACCCCTTCACAGTCAGCAATTCCCGCACTTTATGACTTAACAAAGCTTTTAATTCTATTTCACCACAGTTATTTGTATCAGTATTCACCAAAGCAGGATGAGCATAAATCTCTACTAACTCGGCTTCAATTTGCGGTATCAAACTCAGTAAATATTCTTCACTTATGTTACCAGTTTGTAACAATCCATAAACCCTATCAGCAAAGTTAATATGATGGGCTTTTAATAAACCTTCTCCATAGTGTCGTAATTGTCCAAAGACAATAGACCAAATTATTTTAGTGAGTAAATTACGTCTATCAATTTTGAGATTTTTGGTCAATTCTTCTGAAGGTAAACGAATGAATTTAATCTTAAATTCTGCTGCAAATTCTGTTAAAATATTCAAAATTACAGGATGTACATGAAGGTGTAAATGTCCATCAACATGAGCCAGATTTAAACCAGAATCACGGAATTTTTCTAATTGAGCAGATATTTCTAACCGCAATTCTGCACGGGTAGCTTGATTAAATTGATAATTTAATCCGGCTTGGGTGGGGTTATGGGAAAAATTACCCTGAGAGTCTACTAAATGGGGAATTTGTGCTGGTGGTAAAACAGATTTACCGCAAACTAAAACCAGATGTAAACCAACCGCTAAATGAGGATGATTTTTTGCTAAAGCGATCGCCTCTTGTGCAGCATCACCAGTTACCATTAAACTAGTGCTAGTTAAAATACCTTCTTCGTGAGCTTGAATAATCGCTGCATTCACATCATGAGAAAATCCGAAATCATCAGCATTAATAATTAAATAAGACATTGGTATATACATAATTAGGATTAAAAATGTCAGAATCAGGATAACCAGGATTAAAGGATTAACAGGATTATTAAATCAAATCCTGAACATCCTTAAATCTTGTAAATCCTGATATGGCTACCTCACGCTACGCTATCAGACGATTTACCTAGCTAAAGCTTGAGTCCGACGTTCACTTAAATAAGCAAAGAACTCCTTACCTTCCCGCAAACGACGCACTAACATTTGTCTATCTCCCAGCATTTCCCGCACTATGGGAATAATCGCTTTGGGACGGAAGTAAAACTTACGATACATTCTTTCTACTGCGTCTTCAATTTCCCCACTAGAAAGGCTTGGATATTGCAAAGTTGAAGTTTGAATACCGGAAGTTGCTACTAAAGATTCATTCGCAAACCAACCATTTTCTCGCGCTTGGTCATACAATTCTGTACCTGGATAAGGTGCAGCAATAGAAACTTGAATTGTATGGGGACTCAATTCACAAGCAAAGCGAATTGTTTCTTCTACAGTTTCCTTTGTTTCTATTGGTAAGCCAATAATAAATGTCCCATGGACAGTAATACCCAATTTGTGGCAATTTTTCATAAATTCTCGCGCCACTTCCAACTTAATACCCTTCTTAATATTATTCAGAACTTGTTGATTACCAGATTCAAAACCTACTAATAACAACCTTAAACCATTATCTCGCAAGGTTTTGAGGGTATCATAATCTAAATTAGCACGGGCATTGCAACTCCAAGTTAAATTCAGTCGCTTCAGATGTTGACTAATTGCGATCGCTCGATGTTTATCAATGGTAAAAGTATCATCATCAAACATATACTCCCGCACGTTGTCCCCAAACAAAACCTTGGCTTCCTCCATTTCTCGTCCTACCGCATCCGGGCTTTTATGACGGTATAAATGTCCGCCAATGGTTTGTGGCCACAAACAAAAAGTACATTTTGCTGGACAACCCCGCCCAGTATAAAAAGATATGTAAGGATGTTGCAAATAACCAATGAAATATTTACTAATATCCAAATCACGGGCGTAAACTGGTAATACACTGGGCATAGCATCCCAATCATGAATTAAAGCACGTTCCTCCGTGTGGTGAATATTACCCAACTTATCCCGATAACTCAAACCCTTGATTTCATCCCAAGGTTTCCCCTCTGCTAATTCTTTGCAGGTATAATCAAATTCATTGCGACAAACAAAATCAATGACCGGATTTTCCTGTAAAGTTTCCCCTGGTAAAACAGCAACGTGCGCTCCTACAAAGCCAATTTGCACACTCGGATTTTGTGCTTTTATCGTCTCCGCACACTTAACATCATTCGCTAAGGACGGTGTACTAGTGTGCATAATTACCAGTTCATAATCCTTGGCAATTTTCAGCACATCATCCACCGTTTGCCCATGGGGAGGTGCATCAACTAACCTACTACCAGGCACTAAAGCCGCAGGTTGTGCTAACCAAGTCGGATACCAAAAGGAGGTAATTTCTCGTTTTGCTTGATACCGCGCTCCTGCACCACCATCAAAACCATCAAAAGACGGTGGACTCAAAAATAAAGTAGTTTTCATGAATATCTCTCACACGCAAATTTTTTACTTTGGTCAATTTTTACCTAACTAGCCTTAGCATTTACACTCATCAAGTTTTCAATCAGTGAAACAACATCACTACGACTGAGCTTTTCCTTGCCATTTGCTAAAGCATCAAGAGTACCATGAGCTAAAGCCAGAGGAATTTGGCAAAATTGCAAGGCCGGTCCTTTTGGCAAGGATTTGGTATAAGCATCTGCTAAGATCAAATTGCGACGAGCATATTTTTGGAGATTGTCCTTATTCCAACCCGCTGGGAAAAAATTTACCCCACGAGTTAAATCCTCAGAATTGTTACGGAGAATATTTACCGCTTGTAAACCCCTACCAAATCCTATGGCTTGAGTCCGGTTGCTTTGGGTTCCATCATACCAGTTCCATAAATCTGAGAGTAACAACCCTACCGCACCCGCTACTCCAAATGTATAACGGTCTAATTCCGCTTCAGTTTCTATTTTCCAATTTCTATCTGCCCAATAAGCCATTCTATCGGCCATTGCGGCCGTTGCATCCCAAATCCGTGGAGCAATACTTTCCGGTGCTAATATTGACCATTCTCTAATGCGTAAACTGACTTCTTCCAAAGAATTTTCTTGTCCCTTAAACACCACAGAAAAGGCATCAAGCGGAAAACCATCTACTCCAGATTGTAATGTCAGGCTAATATTTTGCAACAAGCGTTTTTTGGTCTTATGATCCAGAATTGGATCATCTTCGATTTGGTCAATGGCTCGCATACACAGGTATGCCGATGCCACTGCTTCTTGCAATCCTGATGGTAAAATACTAATTGGGATATAAAAAGTTCGACTAGTCTCTTTGAGGATTTGCAACGCATCTCCACGTAAATCCATTTTGTTCACTCCTTGATTTTCACACCACACACAATTTTTGATTTTTCTTTGATTTTTCAATGATACTGGATTTAGTTTTTACTAAACCTTAAAAACCATAAATATCCTAGTATTTAATCTAGGAACTAATAGTTTATCGTGTCTTACTTAACACAAATCTGAAGTTTATCAAAGTTTAGTCTAGTATATAAGGTTTTGGTGACAAGAATTTTTGCTACAGGAGTAGATATCAACAAACCTAATTTCTGAGTATCACAGTAAACTCTTACTACTTAACACTAACTAATGTTAATTCACTGCTAATACCCTGGGAAAAAATTATCGGAAATATTGGGTAAGTTTACTACCATAAATTTATGTCTTTTTAAAGACTAAGTTTAATAACAATCCTACATAAATCCCATCTGATCTTAATTTTTTGTAATAACGGCCTGCATATCTACTTTCCTCTTGCAGCCTCGCTGATTCCCTGGTACATAATATATAAAATATTTAATAAATAGTAAATTAATAGTAAATTTTTCCCAAAAGCGTGCATTTTGTGTAAAATAAATGCAGGTAAATCGCAAAATATATATTTACTTGCAAAAAATTGCCTAAAATATACCTGATAACTGTTAATTTAACTAGGGCAGTGTCAATAAATTAGTCAAGATTGTACTACTTTCGATTTACTCCTAACATCCCTATAATAACATCTAGAGGTATCAATGCAGTTTAATCATCTTAGCAAAAAAAACAACGAATATAAAGAACTTAAAGAAAAACCTCAAAGGTATTGTCCAACTACTAAAGGCACTATTAAAGGGAAAGAATCTAATCCAGTCAATACAGTCAACAATACTGCATTAAATGATGATGAAAATCGTGGTCGCGTTGCAATTTTCATTGATGGATTAAATCTATTTCAGACCGCGTTGCAATTGGGAATTGAAATTGACTATGTAAAATTGCTTTGTAGTTTAACTAAAACCTCTCGTCTATTACGGGCATTCTTTTATACAGGATTGGATATTGGCAACGAAAGGCAACAGGGATTTCTATTATGGATGCGTCGAAATGGCTATCGTGTAGTTACTAAAGATATGAGTGTAGTTGTAGATAATTACAAAAAACCAAATCTGAATGTGGAAATTGCCGTTGATATGATTACTTTAGCACCTTATTATGATACGGCTATCTTGGTCAGTGGAGATGGAGATCTATCCTATGCTGTCAATGCAGTTAGCGGTATGGGAGCTAGGGTAGAGGTAATTGGTTTACAAACAACAACTAGTGACTATCTTATTGATGTAGCTGATGAATTTACTGATTTTGACAGTATTAAACAACATCTTAAAAAGGATTCTTGTATCAGCTGTAGTTATCGAAGTTCTTCTAATTACCAGTTTTAAATTCCCAATAATTTGTGAATTATCGTTTCTAAATAATTAGACATTTATTATACTAACTTTGAATTTTTAACTTGGAGGGTATCTAATTTTTCATTTTATTTGCCACTTTTTTAATATCTATGCTATACCAGTCTAGAAACGGCTAATTAACATTAATAAGCATAATCACCATACTCTAAAATGCAGCTTTAAATCAAGTATGATTGCTGATTAATGTGTTTTTAGCACTCAGTCAAAATGTATCTTAAATAGATATATTTATGAGAACTTAACTTATATTATTAAAGGAGTAAGTGCTGTGAATCAAATCCAGTTAACTTTATTTATTAGCTATTTGCTAATGACTGCATATTTTTTTACTAATTGGTTAACTTTTTCCCTCCGTTCCCCTACATCTTCTCCAGAGGATAAATTTTTATCATTTATGATGTTCATCATTACTACAATCTTCTGGCCTGTAGCTATTGTTATCTCTTGCTTAGAAGTAGTTAAAAAAGGCAAATTAGAATTTACTGTTCTATTTCCCGTACTTTTAGCAATATTCGCTGTTGGTATTTCCTACTATTTAAGTTCAGTACATGAAGATTGGCTGTGTTATCATGATTTATTTTGTCATATTTAAATTCTCAGCGGCAACAATCTAGGAATTTGAATTTTAAGACCTATTCCCTCAATAGATAATTTAACCTAAATTTATACTGATGTTAACTCAATCTTTGTTCTCTGGTTATGCCGTTAGTGATAAAATCACAAATATAAAATAAAAAAATATAGTATATCTATCAGCTTATAGATGTATACAGGATATCAAATGATTGAGGCTATTGCTGTCTCTTGGCTACTACTGATTTTGGGGGATTTCCTTTCCACCTTTTTCTATCATGTACCTGAACACGTTTTTGGTAGCCTCCACCTGACAACTCACCACTCCTCGAAAAAGAATTTCCGCCACTATGCCATTTTAACATTTAATCCCCACGTGGTTTTAGATGGGATTTTGGGAGCTTTACCTTATTTACTGATAGCATTCTGGTTATGGGGTTTATCTCCCATTGGCGTAATTTGTGGTTTATTGTTTGGTCAGTTCCATGTGTGGTGGAGACACGTAACTTCCTTAGGGAGGCAAACACCTCAAGCTGTAATTGTTTTGTGTAGGTTATTGTTTATTACTACACCAGAACAACATTGGTTACATCACCAAAAAACTAACTTGGGCTTTGGCGATATTTTCACGTTTTTTGACCAACCTGCGAGAATTTGGATGGGTTGGTTACGTCTATTAAGAATTAATTGGCGTTCTCACACAGAAACTCACATTTCTGGATGAACTAGATTTTGACTAAAATTATCAACTTGAAATTTTCAGTGTGTCAAAAGTATGGTTAATTTATGGATGTCACCATTTAAACCATACGAGTTTGACAACCAATGGTTAATTCTAGTCTTATTGCTACAATTTATGTGAATCCTGCTACAGGAAAGGATAGTAATACTGGTTCTCGTCTCAATCCCTTGAAAAGTATTACCTGCGCCCTAAAACAGGCAAAAACATCAACAATTATTCAGTTGGCCAATGGAACTTATGGAACAGCAAATGGAGAGGTATTTCCCCTCATCATTCCACAGGGGGTATTGGTAGTAGGTAATGAAGCCAATAAAGGCCAGGAAATTATCATTTCTGGCAGTGGGGAATATCAAAGCTCTAGTTTCGGGTTACAGAATATCACTTTACTATTACGAGGTGATGCCAGTCTCTTAGGTGTAACCGTGATTAATACCATAGCCAAAGGTACTGGTGTTTGGATTGAATCATCAGTTCCTACGGTAGCCAATAGTACATTTAAGAACTGTGCTAGAGAAGGAATCTTTACTACTGGCAATGCTAAACCGGGTATTATGGATAATTTATTTATTAATAATCAATTCAGTGGGTTAGTCATGGCTAGGAATAGCAAAGGGGAAGTGCTGCGGAATTTATTTCAAAACAACGCTTTAGGTATAGCCATTAGTGACTTTGCAGCCCCTTTAGTGGCAAATAATAAACTTTCAGCAAATGGGACAGCGATCGCCCTTGCTCGTGATGCTAGACCCGTATTACGACGAAATCTGATTGTCGGTAATACCCAAGGAGGTTTGTTAGTCAATGGTAATGCCGTTCCCGATTTAGGAAATCCCCAAGATCCTGCCGACAACATTTTTCGGGAACAGGGGAAATTCGATTTACAAAATGTTACAAATCAAAAAATCATCTCCGTTGGTAATCAGTTAAATCCTGCCCGGGTGATTGGATTAATAGACTTCATAACTGCTACTGTTGATACCCCCAGTCAAATAGGAGTTAGTAGCAGATTTGCCGATTTAGAAGGACATTGGTCCGTTGCTTTTGTGGAAGCCCTGGTTAGCAAAGGTTTTATTAGCGGTTTTCCCGACGGGACTTTTCAACCAGCCACACCGATTAACCGCGCTCAATATGCGGCTGTGATTACTAAGACATTCCAACTTCCTGAGAGTAAGCAACTAGATAGATTCAAAGATGTTAAATCGAACTTTTGGGCGGCCAAAGCCATAGCCAGTGCTGCTGAGAACGGCTTTTTGACAGGGTTTCCCGATGGGACATTTCGACCAGAAAATAATTTAACAAAAATTCAAGCTTTAGTCTCCATTGTCAACGGTTTAAAATTGAGTGGTGGTAATCCTAACATCTTAATGGTATACCGCGATCGCGCCCAAATTCCCAGTTATGCCACCAAGATCGCTACCGTAGCTACCCAAAAATTATTAGTGGTGAATTATCCCCAACCAGATCAATTAGAACCGCTGCGGGAAATTACCCGCGCCGAAGTAGCCGCCCTAATTTACCAGGCATTACTAGCCATAGGCAAAGAAAATCCCCTCCCTTGTTCCTATATTGTCAAACCAGAGACAGAGATTCCCTCCTTCTGTGATATTGTCGGACATTGGGCAGAACCATTTATTCGGGCATTAGTTAGTATGAACTTAAGTCAAGGTTTTGCTGATGGGACTTACCAACCAGATCAAGCCATGACCCGCGCCCAATACACGGCTTTAATTGCCACGGCCTTTAACCCCCCTGCTAAACGCCCTAGCCCCGAATTTACGGACATACCCAAGGATTTTTGGGCGGCTAACGCCATTGAAATAGCCGCTAGAGGCGGTTTTGTGGGCGGATTTAGCGATCGCACCTTTCGTCCCCACCAAAAGGTTCAAAGGTTACAAATCATCGTCTCCTTGGTCAACGGACTGGGACTCTCAGCAACTAATCAACAGACCTTAACCTACAAAGACCAGAATAAAATTCCTGAATATGCCCAAACAGCAGTTACTATCGCTACCCAACAAAAAATTATTGTTAATTATCCAGATCCCAATTTGCTTGCACCTACTAGGGAAGCCACTCGTGCTGAAGTGGCGGCCATGGTCTATCAAGCATTAGTAGCTACTCGACGGACAAAAATTATTAACTCACCTTATATTGTTTTGCAGATCAGCAATTGACAAGTAGAATAAAAAACATTGCCTATCAATTTTGCCGCTGGTGAAAAACCACTCATGTAGCTAAAAGTACGCTAGGCTAGATGCGATGGGTGAAATGTTTATGCCTATTGCCTGCAATTTATAGCCCATGTTAACAACATCCCCCGTTACTCAAACTTTTGCGGCTCCTGCCGAATTAGCAGCTAAATTATTAACTCACTATAGCTTTGATCTAAATGGATATAATGCTAGTGAGTTAATTGACCGCTGGCAAGTAGAATATCCCATTCATTGGTTACACCTGGCGGTAATCGAGGCTTTGTATCAAGGTCGTTATAAAGCTATATCTGTACAGCAAATCTTGACCTTTTGGCGGCGAAAGGGAGAGACAACGTATCATTTTAACATGGAATTTGAGCGCATGATTTGTAGCAAATTTCCTGAACGCCTCACGTCCCTCTCCTTACCAGTTTTACCACCTGCTAAACAGGAGATCAGGACTGAACAATATCAACATCCTCAATTTCCTCAAATATTACCAGCTAACGTTAGTTATAATTACCAAATAAATCATGATTTACCACCAGCAGCAGAAAACTGGGATACTGAGGCAGAAAATACAGAAGTAAGTCAACCAGCAATTATTGCGGACATTTCACCTCAACCAGCACAACAGTTGCCCCCACAACAAACTGCCAATAATCCCCCTATTGGACAGTTTACCCCCCAAAAGAGCGATCGCACTGAATCCTTGACATCCAAACTCAAAGCCCTCACTGGTGAAAACTTGGAGTTGGCATTTTAGTCTGTTCTCTGTTCTCTGTTCTCTGTTCTCTGTTCTCTGTATTTCTGCTTTTACAAATCATCAATCAACCACTACCCATTACTTTACTTCTCAGAGTCAATAACTGCTTTTAAACCTTTGCTATTGAAGATGTTAACCACTTCAGAAGCACTTTCTTGACTACTAAATACTCCCACTTGCATTACCCTTCGTCCTTGCCAAACTTTATAAAAAGCACCAGTAGTCAAAGAAGTGACTAAATCCTCTTGCTGCTGATTTGCAACAAATACAAGCACCCGATAACTGACATTTTTCTCAGTAGCTGTATAACTTTGCGAGACTGAATTACGAATATTTCCCCCCCTTACGGCTTGAGGAGCAACAAATTCAATAGCACCTGAGTCAAGTCTCACAGAATTAAATTGGGGTGAATTAGAGTTATTTGGTGATTCTGGCAATTTATTGGAATTAGGGGCAGTTGTCACCCTTAAAGGTGTTATATTTCTCTGATGAGGAGAATTGGAAACAGTGGGCGCGGAAAAAGTGATTGGTGTCTCCCCTGAAGTTGCTGTTGGTAAAGGATTAGAAGGAGAATTTTCGTCCGTAGGTGCGCTTGTACCTTGAAGATCTACTTTACCGCTAATACGATTACTAACCAGATTGTTCCCAGCGGCAGAAATTATCAATTTAGCAGTTTTGGCATTGATATCATAACGACCATTATTCCGAAATACATTTTTCCCTGGATCATAATTACTACCTAAATCTGGTCTACCTTGGGCAATAACTACTAGACCATCTTCTTTGTTACCTTGAATAAAATTATTCCTGAATAGTGGTGTAGCATTTGCTTGGACAATAATACCCGATCTATTGTCCTGAATTTGGTTAGCTACTACTACCGGAGCAGCATTTTGGGCAATGTTAATCCCAAAACCAGTTTGTTGAAAGACATTTTCCCTGATTTCCGGGCGAGCATTCCCAGAAATAGTTATACCATTAGCACCATTGGCAACAAAATAATTTTTGCTAATACTAGCTGTACCATCACCTGTGACAGCAATTCCATCTTGAATATTATTAGTAAAGGTATTTTCCCGAACTATAATATTACTCGATTCAATCCATAACCCATAACCACGACTATTGGAGTTAGTAACAGTGACACCACTTAAACTAGCTTGGTTAGCACCGACAATGGACACATTTTGACCGCCAAAACTGCGACTGAGGTATTCACCACCTCCAATAATTGTCACAGTTTTGCCTTTATTGCTAATATCCCCTTGAATGGCTACACCAGGTTTTAACATTAAAGGAAATATTTCGCCAGTTTTGGTACTATATGTACCAGGAGTGAGGATAATTAAAGTGTTAGCCTTTGATTTTTCTAAGGCTTGACTAATTGTTTGCCAAGGTGCGCTTTCACTACCATTACCTGTCTTGTCATTTCCTATACTTGGGTTGACAAAAAACTGGTTAACCTGAGATATTGTTTTCTCGTCTGGCAGCTTTTGTTCTAATCCTGTGGGTATTTGAGCAAAGGCGCTATGGAAACTGGTAGTTAAGAGTGTTAGACTTGTAAATCCTAAACTAACTGTTAAACTGAAAATTGAGAAACTCACGGAATTATTAGGGGTGTTAACAGATTTTTCTGGAATTATCATTTCTATAAGACTCCTGTAAAACACATACTAAGCATAGTATATCAACTGCTACTGCTATACAATCAATTTTTATACTATTAATTCATAGTAGTATATCCACGATGTTACTTGTACCTTGACCGAAAAAAATCGGATACAAGCCCCGTCCTTCTAGGACGACTTTATGGTAGACTAAGTATAGTCGCCACAGGGCATTGGGAGACTATAAACGGACACTCCAGACCGGATAAGACTACTTTTCGGTAGCACCAGTCAGTGAAGTGTCAAGGAATCCTCGCTCATGAAAGGACGAGGGGTATGTCAAAATAATTAGTTAGCAAATATTTAATCATCAAACATAATGAATCAGGCCGGCTATTACGATGAATAGCAATAAAAATGAGGTTGCTGTAATGGTTTCAGCCCACAGCCACACGCAGCAAACTGTTTATCGCATTTTAGATGCTAATTTAGATCGCGCTCGTGAGGGTTTGCGAATTATTGAAGAATGGTGTCGCTTTGGTTTAAATAATTCCCAGTTTTCAAGTATATGTAAACACTTACGTCAAGAATTGGGGACTTGGCATACGGCGGAAATACGAGCAGCAAGAGATACACCTGGAGATCCGGGAACTGATTTAAGCCACCCCCAAGAGGAAGAAAGGGCTGATATTACATCTCTATTACAGGCTAATTTTTGCCGTGTGCAAGAAGCACTCAGAGTCCTGGAGGAATATGGTAAGCTTTATAACCCTCAAAAGGATATGCAAATGGGAACGGTCTGTAAGCAAATGCGTTATCAGGTTTATACCCTGGAAAGTAATTTGATGGGTTATCAGCGTCATCGTTTATTATGGCAATCGCATTTATATCTGGTAACATCTCCTATAGACAACTTATTGGCAATTGTGGAAGCGTCTCTTCAAGGTGGACTAACTCTGTTACAATATCGAGAAAAGACCGCTGATGATTCGGTGCGTTTAGAACGGGCTATACAGTTACGGGAGCTATGTCACCATTACGGAGCTTTATTCATTATTAATGATCGGGTGGATTTAGCATTGGCTGTAGATGCTGATGGTGTACATTTGGGACAACAGGATATACCCATTGCTGTGGCTCGTCAATTACTGGGAAATCAGCGCATTATCGGCCGCTCTACCACAAATCCGCAAGAAATGCAAATGGCAATTACTCAAGGTGCAGATTATATTGGTGTGGGACCTGTGTATGAAACACCAACTAAAGCAGGTAAAGCCGCAGCGGGTTTAGAATATGTTAAGTATGTTTCCCAAAATTGTCAAATTCCCTGGTTTGCAATTGGGGGTATAGATGGGAGTAATCTGAATGATGTCATGAATGCGGGAGCGCAGCGGGTAGCGATAGTGCGATCGCTCATGCAATCGGATCAACCTACTTTAGTAACACAGTATTTTCTCTCTCAACTCCATCGAGTCAAATAAAAACGGTTTTATGTCTGATCAAATTAGTCTCCAAGTCAATGGAGAAACTCGCAATTGTTTATCCCCAACTCCTTTACCAGAATTACTTCAACAACTAGGTTTTAATCCTCGTTTAGTTGCGGTAGAATACAATGGTGAAATATTACATCGTCAATTTTGGTCAGAAACTGAAGTTAAAAATGGTGATTGTTTGGAAATAGTCACCATAGTTGGTGGTGGTTAATTCAACAAACAAGAGGAAGAAGATTCAGGAGTATATAACCAGCGATGATAGTTTTTCCGTTTTGCTAATTCCTTACCTTGACGGCCAAGTTTTTCTCGTAATTGTGAATCTCGACACAAACGATTAAAAGTTTGCAGAACTTCATAGCCAGAATTAGGATTTACTAATAAACCATTTTCTTCATGATGAACTGCATCTAAAACACTTCCCAAACGAGGAGCAATTACAGGTTTACCAAAATAACCTGCTTCTAAATAAACTAAACCAAAGTTATCTATAGTGTTATCATCATGATCATCTGAATTTAACATAGCGAAAATATCACAAGCTGCATAATAACCGGCTAAATCTCGTTCTGGTACATAGCCAGCAAAATGAACCTGTTTAGTGATTCTTAGTCTTTGGGCTTGCGATTTTAGCTGGTTTTCACAAGATCCTGCACCGCAAATAATACAATGAACATCGAAACCAATAGTTAGCAATACAGGAATATTATCTATCACCCGATCAAAGTTTTGATATTTAACCAAATTACCAACAGAAAGAATAACAATTGCTGTTTCTGAGATATTGTAAGTTTGACGAATGCGGTTACGTAAATCATCAATATGACTAAAACTAGTAGGAGTACCAAATCTTTCTGGCCTGACTACTGGATTAATCACATGAGTTGGAGTATCTAGACGAAAAGTATTTCTTAAAGAATTGCGAATATGAGAACTATTACAAACAATTCCATCAGCCCGTTTGAGAGTTAATTTTAATAGCCATCTCCATAAAGGATTAGTAGCTATACGAAGTAAATCATGACCATGTAAATAGATAAAAAAGCGAATTGGTAAAATATAACTGAGTACCAACAAAGCTGGGAAATCATAACCATGACACCATTCAATGTAGCGGTAATGATAGCGAAAATATAATTTAATAGCTAGTAAAAAAGCAGCAGTAATATTCAAGCCAGATTGGAGAATATTTCCTAACCAGTTATCGCACCAAGCAGGAAAATAAAACCAACGATAAACCGGAAATTGCTGGGATTTATCAAATTTTTTATCCCCAGCACAACCACCAGCTAAGACAATTACCCGGTCTGGATCTTGTAAACAACGATTATAGACATATTCACCAATTACAGCTTCTTGTGGCCGGAATATTCGGGAAATAACTAGGATATCTGGATAAGCTGTTTTATCTCTAACTTGTAACCCTAGTTGCGATATATTTTCCATAATTAAGCCTCATAAATTAACTAGAATTAAGGCGTTATCTTGAATTAAATTCACCAAGATTCATTACTTACTGCTCAATAGCCATCTGAATAAATTGCTAAAACTATCTAACTGGTAATTTCCACAGATTAGTGATTACAGAAATTGAGATTGAGATAATCATTTTTGAGAAATTTAACAACAGAAAGGAGGTAGAAATAGGGATTTTTTAATGCTGGATATGAGCAAAAAATTTGCGATATTAAAATTAGGTATTGACATTTTTGCTGATAAGTAAAACTCTCACTTTCTAATTAATACACAAGATCAAGATGAATTTATATTATGAAACACCTTCCTGACAAAACTATAAATTTATTACCTATTTTGTTGCCAATTATTATTGAATTTGCTCAATGTTATCAATGCTGGACAAGTTATCTGCATCATCAAAGATAGCTATGATTTATCATTGACACTTCCAAGAGATTACTCAGAAACTACTTGGAAAATTGTTCAATCTAACTATTTCCCCTATAATACCCTAAATATTGGCTATTTTCGTGCCAGATCGCCAGAAAATAGCCAGCAATTTTGTAATCTGCATGATAGCATTTACTGCCAAATAATGATTTAATAATGCCCATTATTTTTACCTGTGTTGCTTACATGATTTTCATCAAAATTCAGGGTATCAATCATTGCATTTACCCGCCATTAATTTGAAAATATTTAGGCGTTAATCATAGCTAGATTTGCTACATTACAACCTATATATGAACAAATTTTTCAACTTGCCCCTATACTTAATAGGTAGTAAATGTAAAATTTTAATTGTTACTATGCTTACATCATTCATTAAAAGTCAAACCCACTGGACTATAGGTGCTACATATTCCGTCTCTATCCGGAAAAAATTAGTTAGTAGCAAAATTATGAATAGAAAAAAATCCAATCATTTAAAACACTTTTGCAGAGCGGTAGCAAGATTCACACTTAATCAATAAGTGCTAAAATACTAAATTAGAATTATTAGTGATACTAATGAATTTTTTAGCACTAAGATTATTGAATATGGCATTGCTGGGAAATAGAAATAATTAATTAATTCCAAAGTTTTTTGGGAGAGAGGAGATTTCACGGTACGGTTATCAACGTCAGAAATCCCCCCTAATTTCCTGGCTAACCAACATCAGAAGCGTTAGATTGAAGGTAGTGCTATAGATTGCGCTGCTTTTCCCAGAAGAGCCAGTGTAAAAATACAGTTGTCGTCATCCATGAGTTATGAATAAAAAATTACAAGGATTTCTCAAGCCCCTATTTAAAACCGTCTTTATTCTTAGCCTAGTGCTAACTTTAGCCTTTAGTCATACCAGTGATGCCCTAGCAGCCCGTTCTGGTGGTAGAATTGGTGGTGGTTCTTTTAGAATGCCTTCTAGCCGTACTTATGCACCCCGTCCCAATATGCCGAGTAGTGGCGGTTACTACGCCCCTTATGGCGGTGGTTTTGGCTTTCCCTTTCTTTTACCCTTGTGGGGTTTTGGAGGCGGTTTTGGTGGGTTGTTTGGAATTTTAATCTTGTTCGCTATGGCGAATTTTTTAGTCCAAACCTTCCGCCGTGTTACCAGTGGGGAAACGGAAGAAGTAAGTTATAATAGTAACGCTTCCGTGTCTGTGACTCGTTTACAAGTTGGGTTATTAGCTCAAGCCAGAGATTTACAAACTGAACTGAATCACATTGCGGAAACTGCTGATACCAATACTCCAGAAGGAAGAAGCGAAATTTTACAAGAGGCTAGTTTAGCTTTACTGCGTCATCCTGAATACTGGGTATATGCGGGTAGTGGAACTCAACAAGCAAAGTTAAATGCCGCCGAATCCCAATTTAATCGTTTATCTTTGGCTGAACGGAGTAAGTTTAGCGAAGAAACTCTCTCTAATGTGAATAATCAACTAAAAGCTGTTTTGAGCAAACAAGCTTTATCAGGGGAAGATAACCCCACCCGCTTAATTAGCGAAGGTCCAGGGGAATATATTATTGTCACCTTGTTAGCAGCGACTTTAGGTAAATGTCAAATTCCCGCTATTAATACTGCTGATGATTTGCGTCAAGCTTTGCGTCAAATTGGTAGTCTTCCCAGTGAACAACTGTTAGCAATTGAAGTTTTGTGGACTCCCCAAGCACCAGGGGATACACTGACATCAGATGATTTGTTTGCGGAATATCCTGATTTGAAATTGGTTTAATTGGGGATTAGGGCTGAAAACAGTTAGAAGTGACTGGTAATGGAAAATTGCGACATTAGTTTTAAGATTATTGATGTCATAATTGAGGAAACTACCATTTTTAATCCTACTGCTGTACAAGCCCTAACCTGTCTCAGGGTTTGCCAGATGGTCTCTAACAGCTTTCTAGACATCCACTTAATTCGGTTTAATGAAATTAAGGGATATGTATACATTCTGGCAGGTGATGAAATGGAAATTTTAATCTTTCCTGAAGGAAATTGGAGGTTTATTGATGAAACCTAATTTTGATCAAATGCCAACAGATGATTTGAGAGCTTATGTACGGAGAAACCATGATGACTGGGAGGCTTTAGATATTCTGGTTAGTCGTCGTACTCCTGATTCAGAAGCTACATGGTATGCGCCAATGGTAACAGCAGAAGGTGTACCAATAGAAGAAAATATCCGGTTAGGGGAACAAGCTATTCAGGAACGAATTGCCTTAGAGCGCGAAAAGCAGTTAATTAGGACTGACATAGAAAGGGAGACGGAATATAAACGTTTGATTGAATATATGATTATTGCAGCAGAAAAATATATGAAACTTCCTTTGATAGAAGAAAAAAACAAAATCAATCAAGAATCTCAGAATCAATAGCCTTTCATAAAGCTATTCTTCCTAGAATATTAACTATTTAGGAAACTCTCCTTCTCGCACTTCCACAGCGTAATCTTGTACAGCTTTGGTAATTGTTTCTCGTAAGTTAGTATAAACTTTGGCAAATGGTGGTTGTTTTTCCGAAAGTCCCAAAATGTCAGAAGTGACTAATACTTGACCATCACAGCTAGAACCTGCACCAATACCGATAGTGGGAATACGTATTTTCTGAGTGATTTCCATTGCTAGTTTGGTGGGAATATGTTCCAATACTATAGCAAAAACACCGGCCTTTTCGAGAGCGATCGCTTCATTAAAAATTCTCTCTCCTGCTTCCTGGGTTTTTCCTTGTTGTCGTAACCCTAATTGATGAATTGATTGGGGTGTTAAACCGACATGACCCATAACGGGAATCCCCGCTTGAACCAGTCTGGTAATGGTAGAAACCATAGCGGGATAGCCACCTTCTAACTTTACCGCTTGCGCTCCTGTTTCTTTCAAGACCCTACCAGCAGAGTGCATAGCTTGGGAAATACTTTCTTGATAAGTCAAAAATGGTAAATCAACCACGACCAAAGCGTTTTTAACACCACGACGGACGGACTTAGCGTGATGTATCATTTCATCCAAGGTAATTGGTAACGTAGTTTCATAACCCAAGATTACCGCAAGAGAATCACCAACCAGGATCAAGTCTACACCAGATATATCTAAAAGTTGAGCGATCGCATAATCCCAGGCAGTTAACGCAACAATCGTCCGTCCCTGTTGTTTCCACTGAGTTAATTGTTGAGTAGTAACTGACATAAATAATTGTTTAATTGTTAATTATCACCTAAATATTCCATTTCTCACATTTTACAAAAAATATACTGGAGATAAAGATTGTAGAGTCGAGAATCCCTAGATGAGCAACGTCACTACAAGAGTTTCAATTCGTGGCGAAGCCGTATTATACTAGTCATCAAATTTTAAAACATACTCTAAAATGTAGACATCTGCTAACTCTCTTCCTCTGTGTTCTCTGTGCCTCTGCGGTTCGATAAAAAAATATATCTACTTATGCGTAAAATAGCTAATACAGCCACAGGGGTTAAAGACCTTGCAGACACAGCAATACTCAGATATGCACATTTGTAAAGTAGATTTAACAAAATGTTAAATCTTTCTATAATAGGAAAATTAAATAAGTTAGTTAACAAAACTTCAGAAATAACTTATTGAATTTTGATCTATTGTGGGGTAAGCTACAAATTCAGTGATGTGCAGTTTTTTCTCCCTTGCTCATCCCATGACTAAATCGGTCTTCAGAGAAAATGCTTCATGACCAATCTTTACCCGCTTGAGGTGGATAGATCAGGAAAAAAGAGAATTGCAGCAAACCAGGTTAATATCTGGAATGTAATTTTCCGGTAAAGTTCCGCAGAAGACCAATAAAGGCCAGTTAATCTTAATCAAATCGGTTGAGTGGGATATGCTTTCCTCAAGATGAAAAGATTTTGTATTGCTGGGACGAAAAACAACAGCGTCAAAAGAGTACGTCTGAACCATGGTAAAAAATGAGTTATGGTAATTGTGACTATAACTTAATTTGTGCAGCCGCACTGCCACCATAGAAACTAATCGCCCCAAAATATAAGCAAAACTTATGATCTTATTAAGAATGAATAAAGAGTAAGAATGAGAAGAAGTTGCACATAACGTGATTTGATAGTAATAAAGAAAGACTTCTTGGAAGAAAAATATGTCTTACGCGCAAACTAAGACTCAGGCTAAGTCTGGGTATCAAGCTGGGGTTAAAGATTACAGACTAACTTATTACACACCGGATTACACACCCAAAGATACAGATTTACTAGCAGCATTTCGGATGACTCCCCAACCTGGAGTTCCCCCCGAAGAAGCTGGTGCGGCTGTAGCTGCTGAGTCTTCCACTGGTACTTGGACAACAGTTTGGACAGACTTGCTCACCGACCTAGATCGCTACAAAGGTCGTTGTTATGATATCGAACCAGTTCCCGGTGAAGATAACCAATACATCTGTTACGTTGCTTATCCTTTGGACTTGTTTGAAGAAGGTTCTATCACCAACGTATTGACATCTATTGTCGGTAACGTATTTGGTTTTAAAGCTTTGCGGGCTTTACGTTTGGAAGACATTCGTTTTCCAGTAGCTTACATCAAAACCTTCCAAGGACCTCCTCACGGTATTCAAGTTGAGCGCGACAAATTGAACAAATATGGTCGTCCTCTGTTGGGTTGTACAATTAAACCCAAATTAGGTCTTTCCGCTAAAAACTACGGACGTGCTGTATACGAATGTTTACGTGGTGGTTTGGACTTCACCAAAGACGACGAAAACATCAACTCAGCACCATTCCAAAGATGGCGCGATCGCTTCTTGTTCGTAGCTGAAGCTATCAACAAAGCCCAAGCAGAAACCGGCGAAATCAAAGGTCACTACCTGAACGTTACCGCTCCTACCTGCGAAGAAATGTTGAAACGGGCTGAGTACGCTAAAGAACTCAAACAGCCCATCATCATGCACGACTACCTAACCGCAGGTTTCACCGCTAACACCACATTGGCTCGTTGGTGTCGTGATAACGGTATTCTGTTGCACATTCACCGTGCTATGCACGCTGTAATTGACCGTCAGAAAAACCACGGTATCCACTTCCGCGTATTAGCTAAAGCCCTCCGCTTGTCTGGTGGTGATCACATCCACACCGGTACAGTTGTTGGTAAATTAGAAGGTGAACGCGGTATCACCATGGGCTTCGTTGACCTATTACGTGAAAACTACGTTGAGCAAGACAAGTCTCGCGGTATTTACTTTACCCAAGACTGGGCTTCTCTACCTGGTGTAATGGCCGTTGCTTCCGGTGGTATCCACGTATGGCATATGCCCGCGTTGGTGGAAATCTTCGGTGATGACTCCGTACTGCAATTCGGTGGTGGTACTCTTGGACACCCATGGGGTAACGCTCCCGGTGCTACAGCTAACCGCGTAGCTCTAGAAGCTTGTATCCAAGCTCGTAACGAAGGACGTAACATGGCTCGTGAAGGTAACGACATTATCCGCGAAGCTGCTAAGTGGTCTCCTGAGTTGGCTGTTGCTTGCGAACTGTGGAAAGAAATTAAGTTCGAGTTTGAAGCAATGGATACCGTCTGATCATTTAAGATTTGGGATTTTGGATTCATAAACAATCCAAAATCTAAAAATCTCAAGGGCTGGGTCAAGCATGGATTTAAAGCAAATTGCGAAAGAAACAGCCAAAACTCTCCAAAGTTACCTGACTTATCAGGCATTAAGGACTGTATTGGCGCAGTTAGGCGAAACAAATCCACCTTTAGCACATTGGTTGCAAAACTTTTCCGCCGGCAAAATCCAGGATGGAGAAGCTTATATTGAGGAACTGTTTCTAGAAAAGTCAGATTTGGCTTTGCGGATTATGACTGTCAGGGAACACATAGCGGCGGAAGTGACAGAGTTTTTACCAGAAATGGTGATCACTGGTATTCAGCAGGCCAATATGGAACAGCGTCGCCAGCATCTCGAACGTATTACGCAATTAAATTTATCAAGTCCCAGCCTCGAAACTGAAAGACAAACAATATCTGATTCTGATTTAGATAATTTATCTAATTAGTCAGTCAACCAAGTAATAAAAAATCTCCCCCACTGATCAAAAACTATGCAAACTTTACCTAAAGAGCGTCGTTACGAAACCCTTTCTTACCTTCCCCCTCTGTCTGACGCGCAAATTGCCAAGCAAGTTCAATATATTTTGAACCAAGGTTACATCCCCGCCATTGAATTTAACGAAACTTCTGAACCTACAGAACTTTACTGGACAATGTGGAAGTTACCTTTGTTCGGCGCTAAATCTACTCAAGAAGTATTGAGCGAAGTTCAAGGTTGCCGTTCTCAGTATAGCAACTGCTACATCCGTGTTGTTGGTTTTGACAACATTAAGCAGTGTCAAGTTCTTAGCTTCATCGTTCACAAACCCAGCAGATACTAAAATCTGATTTGGTTTAATTAAGCTTATTTATACCCTGGTGAGAGGTAGAGTTTTCTATCTCTCTTTTTTAGTTTTTAGTACAGAATATCCTTGCAGAATCGCCATAGCTAGACTAGACTTAGTTCACAAACCTAGTCCATTAAAATCATGGCAACTGTAAATATTCATCAGGCTAAGACAAACCTTTCTCGACTACTTTCCCGTGTGGAGCTTGGAGAGGAAATTATTATTTCCAACCGAGGCGTTCCAGTTGCTAAACTAGTTCCATTTCGGACATCGTTAGATCGTCGTTCTAGCTTAGGTCAAGATCGAGGAAAATTTATTGTTCCAGATGATTTTAATGCTCCTCTACCCGAAGAGATTTTAGTTGCATTTGAAGGCGGTGCAGAGTGAGGCTTTTATTAGATACTCAATGCTGGTTATGGTGGTTTTCTCAACCAGAAAAGTTGAATCAGAAGGTAATTGAGCAAATTGCGGATGAAACCAATGAAGTATGGTTCTCAGTTGCTAGTGTTTGGGAGATAGGAATTAAGCTTTCCATCGGTAAGTTGCCACTACCGGAACAAATAGAAGATTATATTTCCACTCGCATGAACCAACTAGGAGCTAGATCTTTAGAGATTACTACTTCTCATGCTTTGCGGGTAGCTGCACTACCTTTACATCATCGTGATCCTTTTGACAGAATGCTGATTGCACAAGCTCAAGTAGAAGAAATGACGCTTGTAAGTGCAGATTCAACATTTAATCAATATGAAGTCTCCTTAATCTGGGCATCTAGTGAAACCTGAATTTAATAACTGGATAACTTTTGATAGCGATCGCATTCCGTCCACCGGAGGCGATCGCTCATAATATCTTACGAAACTGCTGTATTTGGGTGAAAATAGCTCCCCAATTACAAAAGGAGAGCTTAGGCACTTAGATAAAGAAGCTACTAACAGCAATAGTACCCAAAGCTGGTAATATACCACTGGATCCTGTGATATTCACCAATAGGTCATTACTGGATTGGAAGCCAGCCACACCATCATTAATCACTAAATAAGTCCCCGCAATACCAGAAGTGGTGACACTGACTAAAGCTGCACTACTTACACCTAAAGCCTGATTACCAGTTAACGCTCCATCAGCATCAGTAAATACACTATTGACCACATTTGTTAAGGTAGTGTCTGTACTATTAGCAGCGCGAGTGAAAGCAGTGGGAGCATTCATAGCTACACCCAGGGAAGTCAACAGGTCAATTTTATCAGTGCCAATGGCAAAGTCGGTAATTCGGTCTGCTCCTGATACTGGGGATTGTCCAAATTGGAAAACCAAGGTATCGATTCCTATTCCACCTGTGAGGGTGTCTGCACCAGCACCACCGTTAAGAAGATCGTTACCAGTACCACCGTTAAGAAGATCGTTACCAGCATTTCCTGTGAGGGTATTATTGCCACTATTACCTGTTAATGAATTGTCACCTGCATTCCCAGTACCATTAATAACAGCTGTTCCTGTTAAGGTCAGATTTTCGATGTTGGGGAAAACCGTTAAATCAAAGGTAACAGAAGATTGAATGATATCTGTTCCTTCTCCTGAGTTTTCAGTAATGGTATCAGTAGTGCTATCTACGACATAAATATCATCACCTAAACCACCAATTAAGGTATCAATGCCAGCGCCACCGTTAAGAGTATCGTTACCAGCATTTCCTGTGAGGATATTATTGCCTGTGTTGCCAGTGAGGCTATTGTTGAGGTTATTGCCTGTACCATTGAGGTTAGCACTTCCCGTAAGCGTAAGATTTTCAAAGTTATCGGTCAGGGTGTAGGAAATAGATGCGTTAACTAAATCAGTTCCCTCACTGGGGTTTTCTACTACCACATCACCCGCATTATTCACAGTATAGGTGTCGTTGCCCGCTAAACCTATAAGACAATCAACATTTATAGTACCACTGAGAGTATCATTACCAGAAGTACCGAACACTGGGAGAGTCGGTTGACTACCATCATCATTTAAAATGATGCCTGTGGCACTGCGAGTACCGATAGTAGATCGGGAGGGAGTAGACAAATAAACCGTAAAAGTTTCGTTGGATTCAATGGTGCTGTCTCCTCTGACCCGCACTCTTATTTCCTTGCTGGTTTCTCCTGGTAAAAAGGTGAGGCTTTCTCCTGGTGGCATTGCTCCACCAAAAAAATCGGTGGAGTTAACGGGGTTATTACCAGACGGGGTAATAAACCAATCTACTGTGCTTGTACCACTAGTGTCTCCTGACCGAGTGACAGTAAACACAAATGGCTTCTGATCTGAGTTGCCCTCCGTTTGTATGCTAGATGTAAACGTGCTAGTGATGTTTAGGACAGCATTACTGGCGACATAATTGAAATAGCTACCAGTGAGGTTAAATTGCAATGAGTTGATTAAACCCTGGGTATTTTCTAAAACAGCAATCAGTTCATCAGGTTCGCTATCAGGTTTATTGATGTAGAGGTTAATGTTATTACCTGAAACTGTGGTCGTATAATCACTACTGGAACCCAAAAGCTGAATGATATCTTCCAGGGGATTAAAGTCTTTGATGATCAGGTAGTCACTTGTACCAGCAGTGGTACGATTATAGTCATCATAACCAATCCATGTGACATCCCCCAGAATAAAAGTGTCCTCTCCTGTTCCCCCAGTGACTGTATCTACAGTACCTAACCCTGGTTTGGCGACATTGGGATTTACTGGTATGATAGTATCACTTCCATCTCCTCCCGCGATATCATCATTCCCCTCACCCCCGATGAGCTTGTCATCTCCACTGTAGCCTCTGAGGTAGTCTGCATAAGCTGTCCCGGTAATCTCAAATGTCTCTATATTGCTAAAGGACAATAGTGGGCTATTCGCTCTCCAAGCCCAACCATTATTGTTGAGATAGGAGCCTCTATAATCATGAAAGGCAATAGTTGACCAATATCCATTGGACACTCCCAATCCATTTGTACCTAATCCACTAAAGGTTGCACTGCTATAATCCACAATCAGTTTGTCAGTGCCACCCCCAGCGTTAATCCTGCCATTGCTGACCAGTAAATTACCAGTGGCAATAGTGGTGTCATAACCACTGCCTAAAGTCACTGAGGAAATATTCTCAAAATTGTTAATGCGGGTATTATTATCCCCACTTACCTGTTCTGTAACTCTTAAATTCAGAACTAAATCTACATCTAAACTGCTCAGGTCTAGGCTTTGTAGCGTATCTGTTCCTTCTCCCCCGTCAATGCTGTCTCCAGCTTTAGCACTGACTACTGTGTCATCCCCTGTTCCTCCACGGATAACATGACGACCTGTGCCACCATCAATGGTATCATTGCCATCACCACCCTCAATTTCGTCACTTCCATCTCCACCCGCGATATCATCATTCCCCTCACCCCCAATTAGGGTGTCATCTCCACTGTAGCCTCTGAGGTAGTCTGCATAAGCTGTCCCGGTAATCTCAAATGTCTCTATATTGCTAAAGGACAATAGTGGGCTATTCGCTCTCCAAGCCCAACCATTATTGTTGAGATAGGAGCCTCTATAATCATGAAAGGCAATAGTTGACCAATATCCATTGGACACTCCCAATCCATTTGTACCTAATCCACTAAAGGTTGCACTGCTATAATCCACAATCAGTTTGTCAGTGCCACCCCCAGCGTTAATGCTGCCATTGCTGACCAGTAAATTACCAGTGGCAATAGTGGTGTCATAACCACTGCCTAAAGTCACTGAGGAAATATTCTCAAAATTGTTAATGCGGGTATTATTATCCCCACTTACCTGTTCTGTAACTCTTAAATTCAGAACTAAATCTACATCTAAACTGCTCAGGTCTAGGCTTTGTAGCGTATCTGTTCCTTCTCCCCCGTCAATGCTGTCTCCAGCTTTAGCACTGACTACTGTGTCATTCCCTGTTCCTCCACGGATAACATGACGACCTGTGCCACCATCAATGGTATCATTGCCATCACCACCCTCAATTTCGTCATTTCCACCTTCCCCCTTCAGGGTGTCGTTGCCATCACCACCTCTGATGGTGTCATTGCCATCTCCACCCCCGATAATATCATTTCCTTCACCTCCGATGAGCTTGTCATCTCCACTGTAGCCTCTGAGGTAATCTGCGTAAGCCGTCCCCGTAATTTCAAATGTTTCTATATTGCTATAGTTTAGCAGGATCTCGCGGTTCCACCCGGCGGATACAGGGCGATAAGCTTCAAAACTATCGGCATAGATGTTAGTGACCCCAAGTCCATGGTAACCTAAATATCTAAAACTAGCGCTGCTATAATCAACAACTAGTCTGTCAGTGCCATCGCCACCGTCATATATCTTGTTGCTGACTAGATTACTGCCCGTCGCTTCCAACTGATCATTCCCGTTGGTAATCGTTCCAGTCAATTCTGTGGTCGTGCCAATGATATAATCTGTCGCTGTTGCCAGGGTTAAGATGATAGTCTCGTCATTTTCTTGAATGTTGTCCTCAAGAGGAGAAATTGTTAGGGTAACTGTATCCGCTCCAGCCGCAAAGGAAACTGTTCCGGTAGTGGCAGTATGGGATGTGGCACCAGTCTGACTATAGTCTGTGTTGAATATAGCTGAACCTGATACGGTGTAATTGACGGTTAACTCACTGGTGATATTGCCTATTCGGGTGAAGGTGTAGAGAATATTCCCTCCACTATTTTCTGCTACTTTTTTCGTAGAAGTAGCTAATGTGACTATTGGTTTTGTCGTTACCTCCGTAGTATCAATAGCTATTGACCATCCGCCCGCGATGTTGCCAATATCTACCCCTGTATCGTCCACTACATATATATTCCATGCACCATTGGGGATGGTGTTGTTAAATACGGAAAAATCTATTCCATAGTTACCACTGGGAGCAGGAGAATTATTAAATCTGTCACCTGTTTCATAGTCTGTGGCTCGATAACTACCACTGCTGATCTGACCTTGATCCGGCAGAAAATCAGTGGCATTGGGGTCAAAGGTTAAGGTGACATTGTTTAAGTCCCAAGACCAACCTGCGTCTGACATTAACAAGACCTTGGCACCTGTAGGACCTATCAGTAGAACATCAAGGTCATCGGGATAAGTATGACTAATATTGCTTAGGGTTACTTTCAAACTCGTAATTGTGCCATTTAACCCGGAGACGTTGATACTTGAGGGGTAGGTTGTTGCTGCTCCACCATTAGGAATGGTAATTTCATTGGGATTAGTGAAAACTAGATTTTGCTGACTCATTTTAATTACTCCTGGTTTAGTTAGCACGCAGAAATCTTGCCTATATAAAAAAACGACTGTTATGTAGTATTCTGAGTGTGGTAGCTTCTTCCTAGCATGAGTAAGGGAAGCGTAACACATCACTTCAAAATGTGATTTTGATCAAACAAACAGCCTACAGGCGATCGCTCTTAACTCACTAGCATCCGCTCCAGTGCAGTGTGTCGGTAGAGATTGGGCTTGAGCTATATTCATATTTCCACCGAAAACAGAGGCTATAGCGGTAGTAGTCACCAGTTACGACATTTCATCGTAATTATTTCAAACAGAATTTTACTGATTCCAGTCAGTACAAATCACTATATCAAGTCCTGTTTAAATAATGATTATTTTCTGTTTAACTTTTAATAAAAATTAATAAAAAATATGAAAACTGCTGTGACTAAATAATTCAAACACTGGGCATAAAAGAATATAGTGTTATAATTATTACATTTATAATTAGTACAATTTCTGATAAATATGTATCATCTTATCACTGCACAATTAAAAACTATTACATAGAAATTAGGTGCGTTACGCTGTCGCTAACACACCCTACTCAATAAACTGAATATTTACGTTTTATCATTGTCTTTCCTATTTCTTAAATATCGTAAGCCATGATATAATCATCCAACACAAAGCCATTCCCAAAATTTATTACTTGACTATCAATAATTCTAAAACCAAATCGAGAATAAGCTTTAATCCCTTTTTCATTCCTTTGATTGACATTAAGAATTATTTTTTTCAATTTCATTGCTTGCGCTTTTTGGTAAATATGAAATAACATCTTTTGACCATATCCAAAACCATGTAATGACGGTAATAAATAACATTTATGTAATTTTAAATAACTGATATTATCCATCATTTCTGCACCATAAGATAAATAACCGACTAATTGGGAATTATGTAATACCTGATCATAAAATATCCCTTGATTATAAATTTCATTTTCAATTACTCCTGTTCCATAGATTTTATCTAGCATATACTCGATTTGTTCATTGCTGATAATTGTAGGATAATGAGTAAACCAAATTTCTCGACTGATTTTTCTGAGTGTTTCCAAATCTGTATCTAATAACTGAGTAATGGTAATTGATGGATCATTCATAGTGAGAATTAGAACCTAATGAAAATTAAGTAAAACAATTTCCGAACTGACAAACTTAATTTACCATTTAATTGACTATCGTTACCAAAAAAATATATAATATATACTAATTTACATAAATCATCACCAGGGATAATTCTATGAATTACTACATTGCTCCTAGTTTTCTCGATAAACTTGCAGTACATATCACCAAAAACTTCTTAAACCTTCCCGGTATTCGAGTTCCCCTAATTTTAGGTATTCATGGTCGCAAAGGAGAGGGAAAATCCTTTCAATGCGAGTTAGTTTTTGAAAAAATGGGTATCGGGGTAACTTTAATATCTGGGGGAGAATTAGAAAGTCCAGACGCTGGAGATCCTGCGCGGTTAATTCGGTTACGATATCGAGAAACAGCAGAATTAATCAAAGTCCGGGGGAAAATGTGCGTACTGATGATTAATGATTTAGATGCGGGTGCTGGACGTTTTGATGAAGGAACTCAATATACAGTAAATACTCAATTAGTAAATGCTACATTGATGAATATTGCTGATAATCCCACAGATGTACAATTACCGGGAAGTTATGACTCCAATCCTTTATGTCGTGTTCCGATTATTGTCACAGGAAATGATTTTTCTACCCTCTACGCACCATTAATTCGTGATGGGAGAATGGATAAATTTTATTGGGAACCTAACCGAGATGATAGAATAGGAATTGTCGGCGGAATTTTTGCCGAAGATGGACTTTCACAAGCAGAAATTTCACAATTAGTTGATACTTTTCCCCAACAATCTATTGACTTTTTTAGTGCTTTACGTTCCCGGATTTATGATGAGCAAATTCGTAATTTTATCCATCAAATCGGTTTTGAAAATGTCTCTTTGCGAGTTGTCAATAGTTTGGATGGACCACCAGCATTTAAAAAGCCAGATTTTACTCTCTCTCATTTAATTGAGTCTGGTAAATTCATGGTTAGTGAACAAAAACGGGTGGAAAATTCCCATTTAGTTGATGAATATAATCGCTTAAATCGAGGTAAAGGTTATCAAGTTGCTGCTCCTGTTGTCGAAGTTCCAGTTAGTAAACCTATCAATAATCAAGCCAATCATTTAAGTTTAGAAACTCAAGAACAAGTTCGACAAATTTTAGCTCAAGGTTATAAAATTGGGATTGAACACATTGATGAAAGACGTTTCCGTACAGGTTCTTGGCAAAGTTGCGGTTCTTTTTTTAATATTGATGCACATTCCGACGCTATTTCTAATTTAGAATCTTGCTTATCTGAATATAGCGGTGAATATGTGCGTTTAGTAGGAATTGATCCACAAGCAAAACGACGAGTGGTAGAAACAATTATTCAACGTCCTCATAGCAAGTAATTGGTATTTTTTTGAATGTAGAGACATTCCGTGGAACGTCTCTACAGGGCTTGAATTTAATATAGCAATGTAGGCTTAAACTGGAGTTAAAAATAGGTCAGCTTCTGCCTGTCTTCTCCGTCTTAATCCTACTTCCACATTGCTACCAGGATTCCTGTATTTTAGAAAAGTTTCTTCAATTTCATCCCATTTTTTATCTCTCAAAACTCTAGTCATACTTTTGAAACTGGAACTACCATAGAAGTTAGCACCCAAGTTATAACCAAAGCTTAATAAAGCACCCTGTTGGTTAGTATTTAACTCATTCCAAACAGGAATTTTTTGCAGAGATGGTAGATAATTATTTTCTAATTGAAGCATTAATAAATCATCTGCTTCTTGTTGAGTGATGCTTTCACCTAATTTCCAGTTACTACCATCTCTTTTTTTTGTAGAACCCCAACCAATGGTGATAGGTAAATTACCAGTTCGGGGATCTGGATAAGCCTTTAAATAACAACCTTCAAATTTTTTGATCAGCGGAATTGCTGGCAGTGGTAGTTTTCCGGTGACACCACCAAAACCGTTTGTTTGAGGAGTTAGGGATGGTACTGGATCTGTTGTTAATTGGTCAAGAGCATTATTTAAAGCATTCTGAGTATTTTTTCCGACTATTCCATCTGCGTTAAGCCCATTTTGACTCTGAAACTGTTTGACAGCCTTGACAGTATTGTTGCCAAAATCACCATCTATTGTCCCCGGATCTAAATTGAGTGCTTTTAAGATTTCCTGTAGTTGTTGAACTTTTGCGCCATTTGCACCTTGTTTGAGGATTTCACCGCTGTCGAGATTTAATTTGTTAGCCATAATGCTATCCTGGTAACTTTAGTTTGATCAGTTTCGTAATTGAAAGCAGAGATTAACTGAAAATGAGACCTTACTTAGTTAATAATACAGTATGACTATGTAATCTGACAACGGTTTTTACAAAAAAATACATAAATTATAAAAATTATAAAAGTATATAAATTGGCGATATAAATTGGCGGGAATATGATCATAAATCATGATACTTTGTGATCAACGAGAAATTACTAATTTAAAAGCCGATCCAAATATATGCCTTGGTTTGTCAAAATTGAAACTGGTAAGGTTGATAAGGCGACCTTTGACAAATATGTACCCGCCCACAAAGCCTACGTACAACAATTAATTGCGAAAGGACACAAAGCCAAAACAGGTTATTGGGCGCAAAAAGGTGGTGGTATGATGTTATTTGAGGCTGAGTCAATGGATGAAGCACAGGCAATAGTAACCGCTGACCCCTTGATACAGAACGATTGTGTCAATTATCAACTATTGCAATGGCAAATTGTTTTGGAATAATTTTGGAATAATATACAAATTCTGAATTTTCGTGTTATGATAAATGAAGACCTGGATCTATGCAACTTCAACGCCCAAACCTTGTCAGGACCGGAAGGTAGCAGCAATAAGGGATGCTTGTGGTAGGCGTAGTCTCCGGGTCGCCTTACTTGTAGGAGCTTTTAGCAGCAATGCCTGGTTTTGGAGATATTGTACAAAAAGCTTTTTATCTCGGTGTTGGGTTAGCCTCCTACGCCAGTGAAAAAGCTGGGGGGAAATTAGCCGAACTGCGATCGCAAGTCCAAAAATTAGCAGATGAAATGGTGGCTAAAGGCGAGATGAACACAGAAGAAGCTCGCCGCTTCGTCGAGGATATGATGAAGCAAGCCCAACAGCAGCCAGGATATGGAGAAGCGTCTCAAAAAACCCCTACTTCTGAACCTCGTCGGATAGATATCCTAGAGGATGACGAAGAACCAACTGGGAAAGAGACGAAAAAAGAAAATAAAGATCATAATAAAGATCATGGCGATAATGTAAATCAGCTGCGGGATCAAGTGCGAGAACTACAGGAAGAGTTAAAACGGCTGCAACGAGAACCGTAAAAAACAATTTTTTACCTTGAGTTTGGTATCAGTCACAGTCAATTATAGAAAAGTCACAGAATACCCAAAGTGGTTTTAAGTGTAATTACTTACCTTGTACTCTAGCAATTCCAGCCTGATGGCGTTAAGCTTCATGTTTTTAGCCAGTAAGGGCTTTAAGTTTATGGAACAGTGGCAAAAAGACTTAATAGACATGATCGAAAACGTGGCTGATGAAGTAGAGCAGTTCTTCCTGGGAATGAATGACATGGTAGATGCTTTTTTTGAGTTCGCGGAAGAAATTACTGAAGAAGTACAAAGCACTTATGTAGCAGACATTGATAACTTCGCTAGGCTGCACGAACAATTTTTACAAGAATTAGCAGAACCAATTCTGGAAATTTACTGGGAACTAGAAGACATCAACATCACGGAAGATGTAGATCCAGGTTTTCCTTATGCAGTAGAAGCTACAATAAAGAAAAATGCGGCTTGTATTGGTTGTAGCCACTATCACGGACAGGTTTATGGCGGTAATTTGTTAGTTTGTGCTATGCACCCCCATGGTTGGGATGATCAAAATTGTCCAGACTGGGAAAAGGAAATTGAGTGCTAAGTTAATAATTGTGAATCTCTACATTTCTTTTTACTAACACAATGAGTAACTTTGCACCTGAAACCCTACCCCCAGACATTCAAGAAATGAAATATGGTGAACGGGAAATTGCGGAAGGGAAACTAATTACCTTTCCTAACCCCCGCATCGGACGGCGCTATGATATTAATATTACCTTACCGGAATTTACTTGTAAATGTCCGTTTTCCGGTTATCCTGACTTTGCGACCATTTATATTACTTACATTCCAGATCAACGGGTGGTAGAGTTGAAAGCACTCAAACTTTATATTAACAGTTACCGCGATCGCTATATCTCCCATGAAGAAACAGCCAATCAAATTTTAGATGATTTTGTCGCAGCTTGTGATCCTGTGGAAGTGACTGTAAAAACCGATTTTACCCCCCGTGGAAATGTACATACAGTGGTTGAAGTTAAACATCAAAAAGGTGTTTAAATGAAAAAGCAGAGGCGTTTCATGGAACGTCTCTACAAGGATGATGAAAAACAAATACAGCATATTACCATCAGGGTGAAGTACACTTTTAGCAGGCAAGATGCCCGCACCACAAGATTTTTATTTTTATCATTAATATCCGTACCTCATCATATCGGAAACTGCTGTATCTAATTGATTATTAACTAACTAGAGTATTACTATTACGTAAATAACCATTTTGTTGCGCTAATTTTTCTGCAATTAGTTTTTGATAAACCACTTCATAACCATCAGTCATTTTTTGAACACTAAAATTTTCTTCCACATATTGACGACAAGCGTAACGATTTAAATCAGCTACCCTGTCAAGAGAATTAATACATTCTTCCACATTATTACAAAGGAAACCGGTTTCCCCGTTCACAATAACTTCCCTCGTTGAACCCAGTCGCATTGCAATTACAGGTGTTCCTGATGCCATTGATTCTACCATAACTAAACCAAAAGGTTCTCGCCAAGTAATGGGAAACAAAGTCGCATAAGCACCACCCATGAGGGCATTTTTCTGGATATGATTAGCTTCACCTAAATATTCAATTTGCTTACCATCAATATGTGGTTTAATTTTTTGCGTAAAATATTCCATATCTACCACATCTACCTTACCTGCTATTTTTAACCTCCAACCAGTTTTTTGAGCAATTTCAATTGCTAAATGGGGTCCTTTTTCGGGAGACATTCTTCCCAAAAAAGCTAAATAAAGTGGTTCTGTTGGTTGAGGATAAAATTCATAACTACTAACATCAATACCATTATAAACAGTGTCTACATAGTTTAAGCCTAATCTGGGTTCTTGCTGAGAATTAGAAATGCTAACATAAGGCTGTTTTTTGCCATATTTAAAAATTTTTTCGTTATCTGGAGTAAAAATTCCATGTAAAGTGTGAACTGTAGGAGTTTTGACTAAATTGGCGTAAACTAGTGATCCTAGTCCTACATGAGAGTGAATAATATCAAAATTTTCTGCTTGTTCATAAACTAAACCTAACAGTAACATCTCATAAATACCAGGCTCTTTAATAGTAGGATCTAGCCTTAAAGCGCGGGGATGCACTGATACTAACTTGGCTAAACTTAAAGAATCTCCTGATGCAAATAAAGTCACTTCATGTCCCCGACGGACTAATTCATCAGTTAATAAACTTACTACCAATTCTATCCCACCATAAGCTGGTGGTGGTACTCTTTCCCACAGTGGAGAAACCTGAGCAATTTTCATGATCAATCTCCTAAAATATCAGATTTCTACTTCTAGTTAGTTGATGAATAAATGAAATAACTAACAGAGAAATAGCCAAAAATACAAAAACCATCCTTATTTATGATTACTATTAGATCTTATGTTTTATATTCGATATTTTTTGTCTATCTGAGGTAATGTAAATGTCTGATACTTCAGGAATAAATTAGACATAATACACATAGTACAATAGTTATTTTTGGGATTTGCTGCTGGAAATAGAAAGGAAAACGAGTATAATACCATACATTTTATTGATCACAAAAAATCTTTAACTGGCTAGGCTAATTTAATACCAGGAAAAAAGATGATCAATTGTCTTAATTTTCTATTTTTTTTCTCAGAGAACCATATTGTCATATAATATGAGAGGCAAATATTGGGTATATTAGGTGACATGAATATATACAAACAAATAAATAAATCGCGTGTTTCGTGGCCAGCAGTGTTTGCGCTGGTGGTATTTGTGTTTATGTACTTACCTATTCTGGTACTGGCTTTTTATAGCTTTAATCAGTCACCTTACAGCGCTAAATGGCAAGGATTTACCTTAGAATGGTACGGTAAATTATTTAGTGACGAACGGATTTTATCAGGTTTATATAATAGTTTATTGGTGGGTTGTTGCGCTGTGGGAGTTTCCGCAATTTTGGGAACATTAATGGCTGTGGGGTTAGCACGTTATGACTTTCCTGGCAAGAGATTATATCAGGGAATTGCTTATTTACCTTTATTAATTCCTGATATTGCGATCGCTGTTTCTACGTTAGTATGTTTATCAGCCTTTGCTATTCCTTTGAGTATCTGGACTATTATCGCTGCTCATATTGTATTTTGTCTATCTTATGTGGGTTTGGTGGTTTCTTCGCGCATGAATAATATCAACCCTCATTTAGAAGAAGCAGCTTTAGATTTAGGTGCGACACCAATACAAGCCTTTATTTTAGTTTTATTACCTCAATTAATGCCAGCAATTATTTCCGGTTGCTTATTAGCGTTTGTATTGAGTTTAGATGATTTTTTAATTGCTAGTTTTACTGCGGGAAGTGGGACTAATACCTTACCAATGGAAATTTTTAGCCGCATTAGAACGGGAGTTAAACCGGATATTAATGCTTTAAGTGTGATGTTAATTTCGATCACTGCTATTGTGGCTTTGATAGGGGAATTAATTAGAACTGCGGGGGAAAGGAGAGCATAGGGAATAATATTAGTTATTTAGATTAATTATTTAGATAATAAGGATTCTACACTTATCCTTATTTCTTCGTCTTGCTGACAAAAACATTTAATATTAATTTTATCTTGATCTGTTAAAATTGTCCGACAAGTTAATAGATGTGATTTACCAGGAGGTTGTACTAACATTATACTTCAATCAACCCTTATTAACAAAATAATCTCTAGATTTTGATGTTTGATTTACTGTTAAGTAAAAATTGATATTTATGGATTATATTTGTACTGCAAATTCCTCCAAAGCCTGAAAACTGCCTACTTCCCAACTCCTTTTGCTCACATTAGGGATAATCTGAGTAATAGCTATATCTTCAAAATAAGGACTTTGATCAGATTTGATATATTTACCATTTTTCAATAAATAAATAGCCAATTTACCACTATCATATATCCATAATTCTGGAACTCCAATCGCTCCATAAGCATCAAGAGTTGTTTTTGATGTCACATCAATTTCTATAGCTAAATCTGGTGGTAGATGATCAGGTTGTAACCTCCGTAAACCAATTTGTTGATAATTTTGAATATAAAAACAAGCATCTGGTTCAATTCCTGCTGTACCTTGTTTTTTGAAACTTGTTGAACCAAAAGGTTGATATTTAATCCCTTTAGCTTTCAACAATATTTTAACAATATCAGAAATTAGATCTTTGGAAATTTCATGCTCAGGTAAAGGGAGCATAATTTCTAAATTACCTTGATTATAGGCAATTCGTGAAGCTCTTTTTTCTCCCAGTTCTTGTAAAATCGCCTCAAATTCTTCCCAGCTAACATCTGGAATATTAACTGTACTACCAGGTGTTAATTGTATCTGACTTACGGCTTTGAAAACAGGAATAGCTACACTCATAGCATTTATTATTATTATTGATTGATTAAGTTTAACAAAATTAGGGTGGGAATTACCCACCACAAATAATTAAACTTGAATTACACCGTAAACTTAGCCGTAATTCGCTTCATGGCTTCTTCCACATTTTCCCGACTATTAAAGGCCGAAATGCGGAAATAACCCTCACCCGCAGCACCAAACCCAGAACCAGGAGTTCCCACCACATTCACAGTTTCTAATAACTTATCAAAAAATTCCCAACTGGATAAACCATGGGGAGTTTTCACCCATACATAAGGTGCATTTACGCCCCCATAAACATTTAAACCAGCGTTTGTTAGTTCTTGACGGATGATTTTAGCATTGTCTAAATAGAAGTTTACTAAAGCTTTAATTTGTGCTTGTCCTGCTTCTGAATAAACCGCTTCTGCACCTCTTTGAATAATATAAGAAACGCCATTAAATTTAGTAGACTGACGACGATTCCAAAGTTTCCAAAGTTCGACATTAGAACCATCAGCAGCTTTAGCGGTGAGGGTTTTGGGAACAACAGTTAAAGCGCAACGAGTCCCAGTAAACCCGGCATTTTTAGAGAAAGAACGAAATTCAATTGCACAATCTCTAGCGCCTTCTATTTCAAAAATAGAATGAGGTAAACTAGGATCTTTAATAAATGCTTCGTAAGCAGCATCAAAAAAGATAATTGAACCGTTGGCTTTAGCATAATTTACCCATGCTTGCAAATGTTCTTTCGTAGCAGTTGCACCTGTGGGATTATTAGGAAAGCAAAGATAAATTAAATCAACTTTTTGGCTAGGAATTTCCGCTGTAAAATTATTTTCAGCAGTAACAGGTAAATAAACTAAACCACCATATTCGCCTTTTTCGTTCGCATCTCCCGTGTTACCTGCCATGACGTTAGTATCTACGTAAACGGGATATACGGGGTCAGTAACGGCGATAACGTTATTTTTGCCAAAAATATCTAAAATGTTGCCAGAATCGCACTTAGAACCGTCGGAAATAAAGATTTCATCAGCTTCTATAGCTGCTCCTCGCGCTTGAAAGTCGTGGGTGGCGATTTTCTCCCTTAGCCAATTATAACCTTGTTCTGGTCCATATCCTTTAAAACTTGAGCGATCGCCCATATCTTCCACAGCTTTAATCATGGCTGTGCGACAGGCTTCTGGCAAGGGTTCGGTGACATCACCAATCCCTAACCGAATGATTTTAGCATCTGGGTTAGCCTGTGCAAAAGCATTGACCCGTCGCGCAATTTCAGGAAACAGATAACCAGCTTTGAGTTTCAGGTAGTTGTCGTTAATTGTAGCCATGGTAAATTATGGGCAAAAAGATAAAGATAATGATACACTATCTTACTTGGAGGACAGGAATAAAAAGATCCCTAAATTCTTAAAGAGGTCAGGGATCTGAAACTTTAAGTTATATTCGAGAAAATATGAGCCTATTTAATGAAGCTCATAAATAACAAATTATCTAAGAGGTATTAGAAGCTAAAAAAATGATATCTAAAAATCAGATAGCCGAATTATTTAACAATTCCGGTATCTAGCCATGGGAGGTTTTCACAAATCAGACATGATTGCCATATTTTGACAATTTTGAGAAACAAAAAATAATTTATATAGCAAAAAATCGCTCCCAAATTGTTTATTTTGGGCGAAATTTTCAGCTTTCTGACTATCTTGTTTCAATCTGTAAATTATACTCATGGGGTTTTGCCTTTGCAGCTACTAGGAATTTTCAACACCTGATTTATATCTAATTTATTTTCCCGCTTTTGTAATTCGGGGTTAACTGCAACTATTAATTGCCAATCAGTAGGTTTACTACACAACTTTCCAGCAATACTACTGAGAGTATCTCCTGATTTTACATTATAAGTGGCTAGTATTGGCGGCTTCTTTGGAGTAGTAGTAATTATCTGTGGACTGGGGTTGGGACTACTAGTAACTTTAGGAGTACGATTGGGGATAGTCGCAGTATACAAAGCTGTTTGCAGGGAGAAAAAACTGCCCCCAGCACCGATAGTAATACCTATCATCAGCATTAAAATGGCGATTTCTCTTGTCCAAGATTTTGGGCGCTGGGGCAATTCCTCCAAAGAGCGAATTAGAGAAATATCAGTGTCGCAACTAGGACAGATATGACCATCAATTCCTTGATACCCGCAAACAGGACAGTCAATTTTGGTTTTGGTGTTCATCGTGTAAGTTCCGTGATCATGCTATTTCTGGGCAATTTTTGATTTGACCCATGCTGCACATCTGAATTATAATTCAGACCATCGGCACTGCCATAACTTTTCTGCCTTAATATCTAAATCTTGATCATGAAGCGGACAAACTATTATAAATCTATAATAAATAATTATATTTTCTGATGTTTTCTCTACTACTTATTAGATTCTGCTTTATTATGTATTTATTCGCTTTAGCCAGAGATGATCTGTTAGTTTCATAGTTGTGGTTGATCACTTGCGTCTATTGTTCCCCAATAGCCAGAATTTACCCGCGTAAACTGAGTCTGAAATAAAACTGGTAATTATTCAAGGAGCGATCGCCTGGTAAAACCCCAATTTAGTTTTATCCTGGAATAGTGGACTTAAAAAACTTCAGCTTTCCAGATAGATGAGGTTATAATCAGCATTTCTGGCGACTGATAGCGACATTCAAACCACAAACTCCGTAACCTCAAGGATGGAAACGCTTGCAAAGCGTGCCATCAATAGTTACACTTTTTAAAATATTCTCATTTTTGTTTAGCGATTGCTCAAACATTCCCATAGCAAGTTCTTGACAAAAGAATCAAGTTATGGTAGTCCGTCAGCATTGCCAAAATCAAAATCAGCAATAAAAAACTCAGAGATTCTTAATGATGGGCGATTTCCGTCATTTTAGAACTTTAGTCACAAAATTGCTTTGTCAACATAACTATCCAGGAGGCTTGTAGTTAATGGGACTACCTTGGTATCGAGTACATACAGTCGTTCTGAACGATCCAGGTCGGCTGATTTCTGTACACTTAATGCACACAGCTTTAGTAGCTGGTTGGGCAGGTTCAATGGCACTGTACGAACTAGCCGTTTATAACCCTAGTGATCCAATTCTTAACCCCATGTGGCGACAAGGGATGTTCGTACTTCCCTTTATGGCACGTTTAGGCGTGACCGAATCTTGGGGTGGTTGGAGTGTAACCGGTGGTACAGCAGTAGACCCCGGTTTCTGGTCATTTGAAGGCGTTGCTGCGGCTCACATCGTTCTCTCGGGTTTATTATTCTTGGCTGCCGTGTGGCACTGGGTTTTCTGGGATTTAGAACTCTTTAGAGATCCTCGCACAGGTGAACCTGCCCTAGACTTGCCAAAAATGTTTGGTATTCACCTGTTTTTATCCGGTTTACTTTGTTTTGGTTTTGGCGCTTTCCACCAAACTGGACTCTTTGGTCCAGGAATGTGGGTATCTGATGCTTACGGAATCACTGGCAGTATTCAGCCAGTAGCACCAGAATGGGGTCCGGCTGGGTTTAACCCCTTTAACCCCGGTGGCATTGTTGCTCACCACATTGCAGCTGGTGTAGTCGGTATTATCGCTGGTTTATTCCACCTCACAGTTAGACCCCCCGAAAGGCTCTACAAAGCCCTACGGATGGGTAATATTGAAACCGTACTTTCCAGCAGTATCGCGGCAGTATTCTTCGCTGCTTTCGTCGTTGCTGGAACTATGTGGTACGGTAACGCTGCTACCCCCATAGAACTATTTGGACCTACCCGCTATCAGTGGGATCAAAGCTACTTCCGTCAAGAAATTCAGCGTCGTGTGCAAACCAGTGTGTCCGAAGGCGCTACTTTGTCTGAAGCTTGGGCGAAAATTCCTGAAAAATTAGCATTCTACGATTACGTTGGTAATAGCCCCGCGAAAGGTGGTCTATTCCGTACAGGACCAATGGTGAAAGGTGATGGTATTGCTGAATCTTGGCAAGGTCACGCTGTGTTCACAGATGCCGAAGGCCGGGAATTAACAGTTCGTCGTTTACCTAACTTCTTTGAAACTTTCCCCGTAATTTTGACCGATAAAGATGGTGTTGTCCGTGCTGACATCCCCTTCCGTCGGGCAGAATCTAAATATAGCTTTGAACAAACTGGCGTGACTGTCAGCTTCTACGGTGGTAATCTGAATGGTCAAACCTTCACAGACCCCGCTGATGTCAAGAAGTACGCCCGGAAAGCTCAAGGTGGCGAGATCTTTGAATTTGACAGAGAAACTTTGAACTCTGACGGTGTATTCCGTACTTCTCCCAGAGGTTGGTTTACTTTCGGTCATGCTGTATTCGCTTTATTATTCTTCTTTGGTCACCTGTGGCACGGTTCACGGACTATCTACCGTGATGTATTTGCCGGTGTAGAAATTGAAGAAGAACAAGTTGAATGGGGTCTGTTCCAGAAAGTGGGCGACAAGTCAACTCGTCGTAAGGAAGCTTAAAACTTGGATGAGGTATGAAGTGGAAAATATCTACTTCATGCTTTTTCCCTGGCTTGGTCAACTAAAATTACTGGCTCAACAGGCAGGATCTGAAAAATATGGAAAGTGTTGCTTACATCTTGATTTTAACCCTCGCCATCGGTGTTCTCTTTTTTGCGATCGCCTTCCGCGAACCCCCCCGTTTTGAGAAGAAAGATAAGTAGTTAATCAGTTATTAGTCATTGGTCATTGGTGAAAAATAATTTATTCACTTTTGAACCCATGGCTTTTGACTTTTGAATTGCCTAGAATATCCGTTGTTACTAATAGTAGCAACGGATATTTTCATCAGTGGTCAGTGGTCAGTGGTCAGTGGTCAGTTGTCAGTTGTCATTATTGCCTCTTCCCTCTTCCCTCTTCCCTCTTCCCTTTTCCCTTTTCCCTCTTCCCTAAATATGATATAATCCTATATCTGGAAGTTGATATGTGTTAAGATTAGCTATTCTAAGCTAGGATAAGACAGAAATGTAAGTGCAGACGGTTCTCCGACTGCTTACTTATGCACTGAATTTATGACAAAACCTTTACGGAGACTAGAACCAGGAACACATTAGCATGGTCAATCAGAATTTAACCGCTACAGAAATTGGATTTACTCTCGAAGATTTCGCTGCTCTACTTGATAAATACGACTATCACTTCAGCCCTGGTGATGTCGTACCGGGTACAGTTTTCAGTATAGAGCCGCGCGGCGCTCTGATTGACATAGGTGCGAAAACCGCAGCATATATACCCATACAAGAAATGTCTATTAACCGGGTAGATGCCCCGGAAGAAGTCTTACAATCAAACGAAACGCGGGAATTTTTCATCCTTACCGATGAAAATGAAGATGGTCAGCTCACCCTTTCAATTCGTCGGATTGAGTATATGCGTGCTTGGGAACGGGTACGACAGTTACAAGCAGAAGATGCTACTGTCCGTTCTGGCGTTTTCGCAACCAACCGTGGTGGTGCATTAGTGCGAATTGAAGGACTGCGCGGCTTTATCCCCGGTTCTCATATTAGCACTCGCAAACCCAAGGAAGATTTGGTAGGTGAAGAACTACCTTTGAAATTCCTAGAAGTAGATGAAGAGCGTAACCGCTTAGTTCTCTCCCATCGTCGGGCGCTAGTTGAGCGCAAGATGAACCGTTTAGAAGTTGGCGAAGTAGTCATTGGTACGGTTCGCGGTATCAAACCTTATGGTGCTTTTATTGATATTGGTGGTGTAAGCGGACTACTACATATTTCGGAGATTTCCCAGGAGCATATTGACACTCCCCATAGCGTATTCAATGTCAATGATGAAGTTAAAGTTATGATCATTGACTTGGATGCCGAAAGGGGACGGATTTCGCTGTCTACTAAACAGTTGGAACCCGAACCTGGTGACATGATCAAAAACCGTGATTTGGTTTATGACAAGGCTGAAGAAATGGCAGCTAAGTATCGGGAACAACTGCTTGCTAAACAGCAAGGTATTACCACACCGACAGAAGTAGCACCGCTGGAAGCCGGATCTGAAGAAACCATAGCTGAAGAAGTTGCAGTTGTGGAAGCTGTGGCCGAGGAAGAAATTCCCCCAGCGACTGAAGAATAATAGATTTATAGTTATAAGTAATTATAACTGAGATCGTTGTATGATCAAGAGGGGACACCCCCCTTTTTTTTACCTTGAATATGACTAGGGTGAGATATTTTGGTAACTATTAAATGTCAAAACACGGCGTTTTACCGTATCGAAGCAATTTTATTTGATAAAAACGGCACTTTAGAAGATTCTGAGGCATATTTAAGAACACTAGGACAAAAAGCAGCGAGGATGATAGACGCGCAAATTCCTGGTATTGGCGAACCATTGTTAATGGCTTTTGGTATTAACGGTGATTTCTTAGATCCAGCGGGTTTAATATCAGTAGCCAGTCGTCGAGAAACAGAAATTGCAGCAGCGGCCTATATTGCGGAAACCGGGAGGGGATGGTTTGAGTCTTTAAAAATTGCCCGTCAAGCAATAAATGAGGCTGACCGATATGTTAGTAAAACTCCTTCACCTTTATTTGTGGGGAGTTTGGAGGTATTAAAGTCTTTGTCAGTAGCGGGGTTAAAATTGGGGATTCTGTCAGCAGCAACCACTGAAGAGGTACAGACATTTGTAAGAACTCATCAGTTAAGTAATTATTTACAGCTAGAAAAGGGTGTTGATGATGGTCCTAGTAAACCAGATCCAATACTGTTTTTAGAAGCTTGTCAAGCTTTGGGAGTAGAGCCAGGAGCGACTTTAATGATAGGTGATTCTGTGGGTGATATGCAAATGGCGCGTGATGCTAAAGCTGCTGGCTGTATTGGTATTACTTGGATTGGTAAAGCAGATCATGTTCAAGGTGCAGATGTGGTAATTAATCAACTTGATCAAATTCAGGTAATTATGGATTAAGAGGATCTGTGAAAAGTTTTCGGCGAATATATAATACTCCGCCGCAAGACTTTTATGGCTACACGATGCAACCTATCAGCAAACCCTATTTAATCTCTGGTTTGTCAGGATTTATCAGGTTTTGGTTAAGTTTATCACCAAAAATCTTATCATAGTTGGAAGCGACGGCTAAAAATGCACCCGCTAAAATATATATGGGCAAAGGTATAGAAAAAGCTCGCAACCACTTAAAAAACTCCGCCGCAGCAAACAGTACAAAAAAGCATAGCAGCCAAACTCTCATGATTTTATCCATTCCATACTAGGTTATCTTGTTACTAATTTTAGATGAGGCATAAATCAATTAAAAATTAAAAATAACAGAAAACTCATCAATCTAAAATCTCAAATTTAGCTAAGATTGTTTAGGTATTATTATGATTTATGCAAATGATTGAAGTTGAGCATCTTACTAAAACTTATGGTTCAACAACAGCAATTACTGATGTTACTTTTAGCGTTGAACCAGGGGAAATTTTAGGGTTTTTAGGTCCAAACGGTGCCGGTAAAACCACAACCATGCGAATTTTAGCCGGTTATTTACCTGCCAGCAGTGGGACAGCGAAAATTGACGGTTATGATGTCCATGATAATTCTTTGCTTGTGCGTCAGCGCATTGGCTACTTACCAGAGACACCACCCTTATATCCAGAAATGACGGTAGAAGGATTTTTACACTTTGTAGCGAGAATTAAAGGAGTTTCTTCAGGCGATCGCTCGAAAAAAGTAACAGCAGCTATAAAGAGATGTAACCTAGAGGAGAAGCGCCAAGTCATTATTCGTAAACTCTCGAAAGGTTATCGGCAAAGGGTTGGTATTGCCCAAGCGATCGTTCATGATCCTCCAGCTATTATTCTTGATGAACCTACAGTGGGACTTGATCCCCGACAAATTACGGAAGTACGCAACTTAATTAAAAGTTTAGCAGGAACACACACTATTATTCTCTCTACACATATTCTCCCGGAAGTGAGTATGACCTGTAGCCGAGTTGCCATTATTAATCGCGGACAAATAGTGACAACTAATACCCCAGAAAATCTAATGACACAATTAACAGGTGGGGCAGGATATGAATTAGAAATTACAGGAGAAGCACCTTTAGCCAAACAAATGTTACAAAATATATCTGGCGTGAGTTTAGTAGAATCAATGCCTAACCATCAACATTTGCTAGAAGATCATACTTATTTACGGGTAATATTACAGCAGGGAGAAGAACCAGGAAAAGAAATTGCTACTGCTTTAATTCGGGCTGGCTTTGGTTTATATGAAATGCGTCGTATTAGTGCAACACTAGAAGATGTTTTCTTAGAATTAACCACAACAGAAAAGAATTTACCCACAAATATAAACTCAGAAATCGAAGAAGGAGAAGCTGCATAAATGGGTATAGTCATCGCCAATATTATTGCCATTTACCGTCGAGAACTACAGAGTTATTTTGTTTCCCCATTAGCTTATGGCATAGCCAGTGCATTTTGGTTTTTAGCAGGTTTATTTTTCGTCATGATTTTATTGGGACCAGAAGGAATTTTAGTTACAGTTTCTGGTTATGATTTACAAGGGCAGCAGCCTGGATTTCCAGCACCAATAATAGATGTTCCTTATGAATTTGTGCGGGCATTTTTAGATAGAATGGGATGGTTAATGTTATTTATCTTGCCGATTTTGTCAATGGGACTCTACGCCGAAGAACGCAAACGAGGAACTTTAGAACTATTAGCCACATCACCAGTTACCAACTGGGCTGTAGCCGTAGGCAAATTATTAGGAGTATTAACATTTTTATTGACAATGATTTTACCTTTAATGGGATTTGAAGCGATCGCTTTATCCAATTCCACTCCTCCCATATCACCCACAATTCCCTTGCTGGGTCACTTAGGATTACTCTTACTAGCAGCAGCAATTTTATCATTAGGAATGTTTATTTCCTCATTAACAGATAGTACAATTTTATCGGCAGTCCTCACCTTTGCCATAGTTATTTTGCTGTTATTTGTTGATTTAATTGCCAAAACCATTCCCAGTCCAATTGGTGAAGCAGTTAGTCATCTATCCCTCCTCAAACATTACAATACCCTGATTCAAGGAATTTTCGATACCAGCGGCTTGATTTTATTTGCCAGTTACATTATCTTAGGTATTTTTCTCACAGCCCAATCAATTGATGCACTTCGCTTTCAACGTCACTAGTTATTTTCTCTTGATTATTCTCTCCTATAAATAATGAATAAAAAATGAATAGAAACAAACTTTGGAAACTTATATTTTGGCTAGGACCATTCTTCATCACCGCTGGTTTAACCATTCGTTTAACATCAGTAAATTCAGGAATAATCCCCCTATCATTAATAATAACAGGTGCAGTTATTTGTGCCTTGTGGGTAGTAGTACAAACCCAACAAAGTAAATGGTGGCAAAAGCGTTCTACCCAATCTACTACTAATGCCTTAATCGCAACTTTGTCCGTATTAGTTATATTAGGATTAATTAACTTTTTAGGTATTCGTTACCACCTGCGTCTAGACTTAACAGATACTCAACTATTTACTTTATCACCTCAATCCAGGGAATTAGTCAGTAATTTACCCGAAACAATGAAAGTTTGGTTATTTACTAAAGAAAAAAATTCCCAAGATCAGGAATTATTAGATAACTATCATCGTCAAAGTAACAAGTTTAAATTTGAGTATGTTGATCCTGAATTAAAACCAGGACTAGTAGACAGATTTGGTGTTAAAGATTATGGCGAAGTTTATCTAGAATTTCAAACAAAACGGCAATTAGTACAAATAATTAGTGAGGATGAACGACTATCAGAAATAAAATTAACTAATCGTTTACAACAAATGATCAATCCTAAAACGGCTAAAGTTTACTTTCTTCAAGGACATAGTGAACACCCACTTTCCGGTAGTAAAGGGGCAATTTCTAAAGCAATACAGGGCTTAACTGATAAAAACTTTACTACATCAACTTTGAATTTAGCAGAACGTCCTCAAGTTCCTAATGATGCTGATGTTGTAATTGTAGCTGGACCCCAAAAAGAATTATTGACGGGAGAAGTTACAACGTTACAAAATTATCTTAATCGTGGTGGTAACTTATTATTGATGATTGATCCCAACACCAACCCGAAAATAGATACTCTTCTGAAAGAGTGGGGTGTGCGTTTAGATAATCGCTTGGTCATTGATAATTCTGGAGAAAGTTTGCAACTAGGACCGGCTACTATTTTGGTGACAGAATATGGACAGCATCCTATTACTAAAGATTTTGCCAATAATATTTCTGTATATCCATTAACTCGTCCTCTGGAAATTGATCCTGTCTCTGGTGTTGAGTCTATGGTTTTATTAAAAACTAAACCCTATCCTAATAGTTGGGCAGAAAGTGATCAAAAAAGTGAAAAACTAGAGTTTAATGAAGATAAAGACTTAAAAGGACCTTTAACTTTAGGAGTAGCATTAACTAGAAAATTATCAAATTCCCCAATTCCAACTGCCAAAACTTCCCCAACTCCAATTCCAACTGCCAAAACTTCCCCAACTCCAACTGCAACTGCCAAAACTTCCCCAACTCCAATTCCAACTGCAATTCCAACTGCAATTCCAACTGCCAAAACTTCCCGAAATACTGCTAAAGAATCACGGTTAGTAGTATTCGGAAACTCAAATTTTGCCACTGATAGTTTATTTGAACAACAGTTAAATGGAGATGTCTTTTTAAATACGGTTAGTTGGTTAAGTCAACAGGATGAAAAACTTCTGTCAATTCGTCCTAAACAACCAAAAAATCGCCGGATTATTATATCAAATCGGGAAGCTAACTTGTTAACAATATCTGCTGTGTTTTTATTACCTTTACTGGGGTTGCTAACAGGTTTTATTATTTGGTGGAAACGTAGATGAAAAATAAATTAGTAATTCATGATGCTAAACTAAAGCATTGGCTTTGCTTTCAAGATCCTGATGAAATCATCCAAACTAATAGTATTGATCAAGTTGTTACCAAATTGCAACTCGTGAATGATTTGATTGCTAAACATCAAATATATGGGGCGGGTTTTATTAGTTACGAAGCTTCAACAGCTTTTGATTCGATACTAAAAACCCATTCTCCTTGTTCATTTCCGTTACTCTGGTTTGGATTATATAAAAAACCAGAAATTATTGATTTACCAAAACCTACCTTAGCTGGTGAATATAAACTTAATTGGACACCTTCAGTACGTGAAGAAGAATATCATCAAGCCATTAGTAAAATTAAAAAATATATTTCCTTGGGGGAAACTTATCAAGTCAATTATACATTACGTTTAAATGCACCTTTTAGTGGTGATACTTGGGAATTATTTCTGAAATTAGTGCAAGCACAAAAAGCAGATTATGGGGCTTATGTTGATATTGATAACTTTGCTATTTGTTCCGCTTCCCCTGAACTTTTTTTTCATCTTGATGATCATCACTTAACCTCGCGTCCCATGAAAGGAACAGCAGCTAGAGGTTTAACATTAGTAGCAGATCATGATATTGCTAATCAACTACATTTTTCCGAAAAAAACCGCGCGGAAAATGTGATGATTGTGGATATGATTCGCAATGATATCGGACGAGTAGCTAATATTAATACAGTCAAAGTTCCCAGTTTATTTAATGTCGAGAAATATCCCACAGTTTGGCAAATGACATCTACTGTTACAGCCAAAACTACAGCTTCCATGAGTGAAATTATGGGCGCGTTATTTCCCTGCGCTTCTATTACCGGCGCACCTAAAGCCCGGACGATGGAGATTATTCAGGAATTGGAAAATACACCGCGCCGTATTTATACTGGCTGTATTGGTTTTATTAGTCCCCAACGTCAAGCCCAATTTAATGTTGCTATTCGCACTGTATTAATTGATAAAGAAAATAAGCAAGCAGAGTATGGAGTTGGAGGAGGAATTGTCTGGGATTCTGTGAGTAGTGACGAATATCAAGAATGTCAGATTAAAGCCCAAGTTCTCACATTAAATCAACCAGATTTCTCACTTTTAGAAACAATTTTATGGCAACCTCAAAATGGTTATTTTGTATTGAATTATCATTTACAACGGTTACAAGATTCAGCAAATTACTTTGGTTTTAATGTGAATATAAATAATGTCAAAACTCAACTTGATCAATTAACAAAATCATTTTACAATCAAGATTATAAACTACGGTTATTATTAGATTCCCAGGGTGAAATTATATATCAAACAATACCTTTATTGCCTGTAAATAATCATGAACTTGTCAAACTAGGTATGTGTTGCACACCGATTCAATCCAATAATATATTTTTGTATCATAAAACAACAAATCGCCAAGTTTATGAAATAGCAAAAGCCCCTTTTCCTGATTGTGATGATGTTTTATTGTGGAATGAAAGAGGTGAAATAACAGAAACCTGTATTGGTAATATTGTGGTAGACTTGAATGGAGAATTGCTGACACCCCCAGTAAAGTGCGGTTTATTAGCAGGGACTTTTCGCGCTAATCTACTTGAAAAATGTAAAATTAGAGAGGAAATTATCACGGTAGAAATGTTAAAATATAGCCAGCGTATCTATATAATTAACTCAGTGCAAAAATGGCGAAAAGCGGTTTTAATTTCTCATTAACTAAATGATTTTATTAATTGGTTATCAATATGAAATTGCCAAAAACGACTTGGATTTTAATACTTTTAGCTCTGGGTTTAGGGAGTTTTGTATATTTCTATGAAATTAAAGGAAAAACTCAACCAACAGAAATAAAAGCCCAAAAACAGAAAATTTTCTCCTTTACTGCTAACGATGTCCAATCTTTAACAATTAAAGCCAAAAGTACAACATTAAAACTAGAAAAAAGGAATACAACTAAAAAACCTGAATGGGAAATCAAATCTCCCATATCAGCACCGGCAAATGATGCAATTGTTTCTTACTTGATGGATTTGTTAGTTGATGGTAAAATTGAAAGAACAGTATCAGTTTTACCCACTGAATTACCAGAATTTGGTTTAGATAAACCTGTAGCGACTATTGATATTCAACTGAAAAATAAACAAAACTATCAATTGATTTTAGGTAAAGCTGAGTTTAATAATCGGTTCTTATATGCTCAAGCTGATGCTAATCAAAATCTCAAATTATTGTTAGTTTCCAAGGATTTTTTTAATGCAGTCAATCGAGACATATCAGAATGGAAACAAATACAAGAAAAGACTAATGTAAAACCATTACCTATCCTACCTAAACCAAACTTGCCATGACAAAACAAACAGCAACCTTATTAATTTCTTGCCCAGATCAAAGAGGATTAGTAGCTAAATTTGCCAATTTCATTTATGCTAATGGTGGCAATATTACTCATGCAGATCAACATACAGACTTTGAAGCCGGATTATTTCTGAATCGCATAGAATGGCAATTAAAAGGATTCAATTTACCTAAAGATTTAATTGCTCCTGCTTTTAATGCTATCGCTCAACCTTTAAATGCAAAATGGGAATTACACTTTTCTGATACTCTTCCCCGCATTGCCATTTGGGTAAGTCGTCAAGATCATTGTTTACTTGATTTAATTTGGAGACATCGCGCAAAAGAATTTCATGCAGAGATTCCTTTAATTATGAGTAATCATCCCGATTTACAAGCGGTAGTTAAACAATTTGGCATTGATTACCATTATATACCTATAACTAAAGAAAATAAACAAGAACAGGAAATTAAACAACTAGAATTACTGCATGAATACAAAATTGATTTAGTGGTTTTAGCCAAATATATGCAAATAGTTAGTGCAGATTTTATTGCAAAATTCCCGCAAATTATTAATATTCATCATTCATTTTTACCCGCCTTTGTTGGTGCTAATCCCTATCATCGAGCCTTTGAAAGGGGTGTAAAAATTATTGGTGCAACAGCCCATTATGCTACACCTGAATTGGATGCAGGACCAATTATAGAACAGGATGTGGTGCGGGTAAGTCATCGAGATGAAGTGAATGATTTAATCAGAAAAGGGAAAGATTTAGAAAGAATTGTCTTAGCAAGAGCGGTAAGATTACATTTACAAAATCGCGTTTTAGTTTATGGCAATAGAACGGTAGTTTTTGAGTAAATTTATTTAATCGGAATTGATCATCTTAGCTATCGTTTCCATCATCAAAAAAAGCCGATGAGAATAATCAGGAAAGCAAATGAATTGATAATGCTCATAAAAAGTATGCTTTTTTTTTAGCGGCTCTATTAAATAATGATTAAAAGCATCAAAATTATCTGTTAATTGCACTTACTACACCCATATTCTTTTTATAGCGTTGAGCCGCAAGCCGTAACTTGTTACTGGGTTCTGGTGGATTAAACAGTGCTTCTACAAAAACCTCTTGGTCTTTTCTGCTTAAAACCATGATTTCATGTTCCTGAATAATCTGGTCTTTATTCTGTGGACTGATACGGGCTTCTAATCTTTCTGATTTGGAACGCAAGGATTTTTCTGGGCTGTTTCTAGCCATTGAGTGAGTCATGATACTTCTTACACAATAAATGTGATGTGTAAATCTTTAGTGTACGGCAAATGTCCTAACAAATAATAGTGTACTGATTTATTCAACAAATGCCCACTATCCCCAATCTCCAGACTTTCCACCTGTTTTACTAACTAAATGAATCGCTTCAATTTGAATCGTTTTTTCTAACGCTTTAGCCATATCGTACAAAGTTAAAGCAGCAATAGACACCGCTGTTAAAGCCTCCATTTCCACACCAGTTTCCGCCTGAGTTTTCACAGTAGCATCAATTTGATAACCAGGTAGTTGGGCATCAGGGATAATCTCAACGGTAATTTTCTGTAAAGGTAAGGGGTGACAGAGAGGAATTAAATTAGCTGTTTGTTTAGCGGCCATGATTCCCGCCAACCTAGCCGTTGCTAAAACATCACCTTTAGGAGTGTTTCCCGCTTGAATAGCAGCGAAAGTCTCAGGTAACATCCGCACCTTACCAGTGGCCACCGCTTGACGAATAGTGGCTGTTTTACCTGATATATCAACCATTTGAGCCTCTCCTTGAGCATCCAAATGGGTTAACGAAAAAGAATTTGAAAAATGATCTTGCATAATTGGGAAAGTGTGTGTTATTATAAATCTTGTAAGTCAAGGTTGTAAGTCAAGGGTGTGTAGCTCAGTGGACTAGAGCACGTGGCTACGGACCACGGTGTCGGGGGTTCGAATCCCTCCTCGCCCGTTCTATAATTTTAAATGCACAAGCCCCTTTTTTGGAGTTTGTGCATTTTTAATGGTCTTGGGATTTAATCTCAAAATAACGTAGTATATTGGGGTTAATCGTATTTAAACGCGAGATGAAATACCTAACTCCAGAACAAGTTTATAAACAATTCAGCTATCACTCCAAGACAATCGCTTGTGGGGGCTGACAAGGAAAAAATAGCCGAAAAACAAAATATTTATGAGCCAAATAGTAGCCAATGTGATTTAATAGAAGGTAGTGAGTCTAGACTATGAAACTCAAAGTTAAAAATCAGTTAACCGTTACGAGAATCGCCATTTTAGGGACTAAAAAACTAAATACTTGGAAATCTAACGAACTTGATTTAATTGCTTTGCGTTTAGGACAACTACGCTCTGACTTGTGGAATGAGTTCGGCTCGTTAAAGGCTTGGGGTATTTCTAAATTTGAGATTGACAAACAGCTACGCACATCTAAAGACAAATACCAATTACCTGCTAAATT
>NZ_JACJPZ010000014.1:0-83257 GCF_014696335.1 Dolichospermum sp. FACHB-1250 | reverse complement strand
GAAATAGTTGATAAAGTTATTTCTGTTGCTCTCGATTTGATGAATCCTCAACATTTAAAAAATTGGTTCACTAATTGTTGTTACTGTACCTCATAACACCGGGAAGTGCTGTAATTTATTTTATCTCGTTGAACAATGACAATTATCAGCATTCAGAACTTTATAAGTATAAGTATTTTTCATCCTGATTTCTCAATCCTGAATGCTGAAAAGAAAAGTTATTCAACTTGACACAAAATCAAGCCAAACCAGCCTTTTTCATCTGTCCAAGTTTTCACAGTATTTAATCCCTTACTTTGTAATTGTTTTTCCATAGTTACTAAATCAAACTTCCGGGAAATCTCTGTTAATATACTTTCTCCCTCTGCAAAATGCACCTTTAAATCCAATATTTGTAAATTAACCCAATGGCTTTTTTGACAATGTAAATACATTTCAATTTGATGATCAACGTGATTATAAATTGCTTCATGTCTAAACAAATTGATATCAAAATTACTTTGAAAACGCCAATTCAAATGAGAAAGCATATTCAAATTAAAAGCAGCAGTCACTTCTTGACTATCATTATAAGCAGCTTCTAGAATATCTTGGGGTTTTTGTAAATCAATACCCAATAAAAAATAATCTCCCGGTTGTAAAGTGCGAGAAACTTGATTTAAGAAAATATCACATTCTTCCGGGTTAAAATTCCCTAAAGAACTTCCCAAGAAAAATAACATCCGTGATTGTAAATAATTCGATTCTAGATGAACTAACGCTTGTTCATAAGTTCCTAATAAACCATGAATAGAGAAATCAGGATACTTTTCTTGTAACTGTAAAACACTAGTTTTTAGAATACCTCCGCTGACATCAATAGGTAGATATCTACAAGAGTTAGCAATCTTTTGATAAGCAGTTAATAAAGCTTGAGTTTTTGTAGAACTACCACTACCTAATTCTATCAACTCACAACAATTTGTAATTTCTGCAATTTCATCAGCATATTGTTGTAAAATCCAGGCTTCTGTACGAGTCGGATAATATTCTGGTAACTCACAAATCTTTTCAAATAATAGAGAACCAGGATCATCATAAAAATATTTGGGGGGTAAATTTTTCGGTTTTTCAGTTAACCCCTTAATGACATCTTTACCATCAATACTTAGCTCTTGATAATGATGATCTAAAACTGTTAAAGGTTGTGTAATCATTTGCTAAATCCTCTCTGTTTACTTTGTGACTCTGGGTGAAAAAAAAGATATTTATTTGATATTTATTTAATCCAGTTATTTAATCCAAACTGGCAGCAATTCTAAAACCGACGTGCTGATAAAAAAACGGACGAAACCAGTTACGATAACAAGGTAAAGCCATTGTACCATTCGTTGCCCAAGAACCACCCAACATCATAAAATGTTTATTATCAAAAAATGGTGCAGATTGATCTGGATAAAGATCATGGGTTTTAAATCCTGGTAAGGGGTAGAATGTACTAGACAACCATTCCCAAACATTACCCCGTAAGTCAGAAATACCAGATTGATTATTTTCTGAAAACATTCCTACAGGAGTTGGGGAAATAAATTGTAAGTTCAGATTGTAGTTATTTGATAACCGATAATCTTCAGATATTTTCAGAGCTTGATTCCATTCTGCTTCTGTCATTAACCGAGTATTCTTACCTTTCCACTGACAATAAGCCATTGCTTCATAATGGTTAACTTCTACAGGCCAATCTAAAGGTAAATCTATTTCATCAAATGTAGCACGATAACGATAGTTATTTTCTTGGGCTATCCAAAACTTAGGATATTCTACATTGTAGAGTTGTTTCCATGTCCAAGATTCAGCATTCCAGTAATTAGAATTGTTGTAACCACCTGCTTGAACAAATTCTAAAAATTCTCCATTTGTAATTAGATATTGACTAGCTAAAAATGGTTTGACTTCAACTTCTAAATTACCATATTCACTATCCCACCCAAAAGTTAAATCATCTTCATTCTTTCCTAATTTGACGACACCACCGGGAATTTCTCGCATTTGATTATCAGGAATTTCTCCATTACTAGGTGCATAATTCCATCTTTGGGGACGTTGTAATTTATCAATTGGTAGTTGACGCAACAGCATGGAAGAGGTTTCCAAATGAATGCGACTATGTTCTATTCCCATTAATAAAGCCCAAATAGGATGTTGTTGATCAATGGGTAAATTTAGGGTAGTGTTGTTAATGATTGCTGTAATTTCTGACCTAGCTTTGTTTCGATATTCCCAGACTTTTTCAACATCAGGCCAGTTAAATCCTTGAATAGCTACCTCTAGTTCTGCTGGTGTTTCTGGATCAACGCCAATTTCAAATAGATTTTCATATTGGGGATTAATCCGATTTTTTAATAAACCGACCTGAATTAATTTATTGATATAAAAAACAGCGGAATGGCCAAGATAGAAAATTAATTTATTTCTTAAAGGATCGGGATTTAGATAAAAGGTTTCTTCCTTAATTACACTTTTCATTAAGGTTTCTTCCATTTCCCAGGAATTTTCAAAATAGTTAAGTAGGATTGTGGAACTACAATTATCGAGTTGGGGAATATGGGCATCTGTCATTTTTTTGGTCTGGTGAATTGTTGGTATGATCTCAATTAATTAAGTTTATCTGAAATTATGTTAACATAATTATCTTCTATTTTATTCTCAATATATAGATAATTTTGTAAAATATGGATATACAACAATTTCCTCAATTGATGATCAACGGTATTGCTGTAGGTAGCATTATTGCCTTAGCAGCCGTCGGACTGACTCTAACCTACGGTATTTTACGGTTATCTAATTTTGCCCATGGTGATTTTCTCACTTTGGGTGCTTATCTAACCCTCATGACCAATAGTACAGGTGTAAATATTTGGCTGTCAATGATTTTAGCAGCCTTGGGAACAGTAGGAGGAATGTTACTAGCAGAAAAATTACTTTGGTCAAAAATGCGGTCTATCCGTGCTACTTCCACAAGTCTGATCATTATCTCCATTGGGCTGGCTTTATTCCTCCGCAACGGCATTATTTTTATCTGGGGAGGTAAAAACCAAAATTATAATCTACCCGTCATATCAGCTTTAGAATTTGGTACATTAAGAGTACCGCAAAATCAATTATTGGTACTGGGATTAGCTATTTTGGCTATTTTATCCCTTCACTACCTACTACAAAATACCAAAGTTGGTAAAGCCATGCGGGCAGTGGCCGACGATTTAGATTTGGCTAGAGTATCGGGTATTAATGTTGATAGAGTAATTCTTTGGACTTGGGTAATTGCTGGTACGTTCACTTCCTTGGGAGGTAGTATGTACGGGCTAATTACAGCCGTGCGTCCAAATATGGGTTGGTTTTTAATCCTACCCCTATTCGCTTCTGTAATTTTGGGTGGAATTGGCAATCCTTACGGAGCGATCGCCGCAGCCTTTATAATTGGTATTGCCCAAGAAGTTAGCACCCCTTGGCTAGGTTCACAGTATAAACAAGGTGTAGCCCTATTAATCATGATTTTGGTGCTGCTCATTCGTCCCAAGGGTTTATTCAAAGGCACGATTTAAGCAGCACCAGCCTACTTCTAACTATTCAATAATGTGGAAGTAGTAAGCTGCTACCAAAAAGTTAACAGCCAAAAGTAATAAAGCCCAACCAGTACGGAAAACGTAGGAAGGTTTAGCAGCGGGTTTGCTTTTAGCGGTCATAAGCGGTTCTCCTAATTTCGTGACTTTTTAAGAAATAGCAAACTCACGCGCCAATTTTGCAAATTCTTTAAAAATATTTTTGTAAGGTTGGTCAGTGGTCAGTGGTCAGTTGACAGTTGACAGTTGACAGTTGACAGTGGTCAGTTGACAGTTGACAGTTGACAGTTGACAGTGGTCAGTTGACAGTTGACAGTTGACAGTTGACAGTTGACAGTTGACAGTTGACAGTTGACAGTTGACAGTGGTCGGTAGGAAAAATCTTCTCCTCTGCACCCCTGTTCCCTGTTCCCTGTTCCCTGTTCCCTGTTCCCTGTAACCTGTTCCCTGTTCCCTGTAACCTGTAACCTGTCCCCTGTAACCTGTCCCCTGTAACCTGTCCCCTGTTCCCTGTTCCCTGTTCCCTGTTCCCTGTTCCCTGTTCCCTTATTCCTCCCCAGCGTGGTAGGAACTGCGAACCAACGGACTCGAACGGACATGATTAAAACCCATATCCTTGGCTATATCACCTAATTCTGTAAATTCCTCCGGTGTCCAATATTTTTGGACCGGGAGATGATCTAAAGAAGGACGCATATATTGACCAATGGTTAAGCGATCGCACTTTACAGAGCGCAAATCCGCCATTGTCTCAATTAATTCATCTATTGTTTCTCCGTGACCCACCATCACACCCGACTTCGTAGGCATCTGATCATTAAATTCTTTAACTGTTGCTAATACAGCCAAGGAGCGGTCATATTTTGCCCCTCGGCGCACGGTTGGGGTTAACCTGCGGACTGTTTCCACATTATGGTTAAAACAAGCTGGTTCAGCTTGAATAATCACCTCTAGGCTGTGACGTTGGCCAGCTAGACCTCCACTACCCCAAAAATCCGATGTTAACACTTCAATCTGAGTTGCTGGGTTCAGGTCGCGGATAGTCTCCATTGTCTTGACAAAATGACCCGCTCCCCCATCAGCTAAATCATCACGGGCTACAGCAGTTAACACCACATACCGCAATCCTAAAAGCTGTACTGATTCTGCTACTTTTTGGGGTTCTTGCTCATCCAAAGCCATGGGGGCATGACCTTTATCTACTTGACAAAAAGCACAAGACCGGGTACAGGTCGGACCCATTAATAAAAAGGTAGCTGTTTTTTGGGCATAGCATTCACCCCGATTTGGACAACGCCCCTCTTCACAAATTGTGTGAATTTGACGCTGCTTAATGATCCGCTGGACGGTAGACATTTCACTAGCTTTGCCCAGAGGACGACGCAACCAGCTAGGCATGGTTATAATTTCCGACTTGATATCAACCTTTTGCTTTTGTGAATAATTCATTTATTTTATCTTGCTACTTAAAACTAAAAACACAATTTATATATATCAGTCATCAGTGGGTTTTGAACTGATTTTTTTGAACAAACCACAGAGTACACAGATTATTATATATAGCAGCAATTAACAAAAAAAATGGGTAATTGGGTCTTGAAGATTAGTTTTATTCCCAATTACCCATTACCAATTACTTACAAATAACCTAAAATTGCTGTGGCTCTTGGTTGGTAATAACACTGACTTGTGTACTGACAGCCTTTGCTGCTTGTAACATAGGAGTGTTAGTAACAGAATTGTTAGCCAAAGTAAACAAGGGATTGGATAAAATTCCAGAGATAGTAGTAGCTATCAAAGTTACTATCAAACCCACTTGTAAAGGTCTAAGCCCTGGTAAATCCCAACGCACCTGGGGGTAGTTTTTAACTACTTCGGACATTTCTTGAGGTTCTTTGACCACCATCATCTTAACTACACGAATGTAGTAATAGATAGAAACCACACTAGTAATTAAACCGAGCAGAACTAACCAGTAAAGACCAGCTTGCCAACCTGCCCAAAATAGGTAAATTTTCCCGAAAAATCCGGCTAATGGGGGAATACCACCCAAAGACAAGAGGGAAATACTCAAACCCAGTGTGAGGAGAGGGTCTTTTTGATACAAACCAGAGTATTCAGCAATTTGGTCTGTTCCCGTGCGGAGAGAGAATAATACCACACAAGTAAAGCCGCACAGGTTCATAAACAGGTATACCAATAGATAGAAAATCATACTGGAATAACCGGCATCAGTTCCCGCAATTAAGCCAATCATCACAAACCCAGCTTGGGCAATAGATGAATAAGCTAACATCCGTTTCATGCTAGTTTGGGCTAGGGCGACAACGTTACCCAATACCATACTTAGGACAGCTAAAGCGGTAAAAACAAATCTCCACTCATCAGCTACAATTGGGAAGACAGTGGTTAATAAGCGGATAGCCAGAGCAAACCCGGCTGCTTTAGAACCGACGGATAAAAAAGCGATTACAGGGGTGGGTGCGCCTTCATAAACGTCTGGTGTCCATTGGTGAAAAGGTGCAGCGGAAATTTTAAAGCCAATACCCGCAATTACGAAAACTAAAGCAATTACTAAACCTAGAGATTGACCAACATTCGCTGTGGCAATACCCTGAGCGATCGCACTTAATTCCGTTTGTCCACCAGATAAACCATACAAGAGGGAGACACCATACAAAAATACTGCTGTACTAGAAGCACCAATTAACAGGTATTTCAACGCTGCTTCATTGGAACGGGAATCACGTTTTGTATAACCTGTCAACAAATAAGAGGAAATACTCAGGGCTTCTAGAGAGATGAAAATCATCACCAACTCATTAGCGCCGGATAAAAACATTCCTCCCAAAGTCGCAGTCATCAAAATAGCGATAAATTCGGCTAAAGCCGTACCACTTTGTTCGACATAGCGAATTGACATTAATATTGTCACCAACGCCGATAGAGCGATGATACCACGAAAGACAATACTCAGGTCATCACCATTAAAACTACCAGTAAAAGCAATGGGGGTAGTTGTATCCCATTGAAAGTATAGAGCGATTATTGCCGCTGTTAAACCGAGCGTAGCTAGATATCCTATCCAGCGAGCAGAGCTACGCCCCAAAATCAAATCAACAATCAAAACCCCCAGAAGGGTAATCATGACGATTCCCTCTGGTAAAATCGTTCCCGCATTTAACTGGGATGCAAAATTAGCAAAATCCATGAGATGTATAGGTTTTAGCGATTAGCTGACACAAGTTTATTCTATCTATAGTTTTTAACTAAAATTGCATTGATCTTTCTATCTTTAACAGTTGATAATTCTTATATTTGATTTTAGCTAACCGGATATTCCTGTAAGCATAGCTTAAAGCACTTTATCTGCCAGCCTTTAAAACTTGTTCAGCTGTCAGTTGGAAATTTGGGAATGTCGGGGAAGTAATGGGTTGATTGCCTCGAATTTGCTGAATTTCATACTCTCCTTTGACTAACGTACAAATGGAAAGGGTAGGTTGTTTCGGTTTCCCAATATGTCGAGTCCCACCTAGACCCGCATAATCCGCAATCCAATATTCAGGAATACCTAGAATTGCGTAGTCTTCGACTTTACGCGCATAATCGTTTTGCCAGTTGCTACTAACTACTTCCATCACAAATTTAATCGAACTGCCCAGCGTGAGGATTGATTGGTCATTCCAAAGTAGTTCTTTCGCAAGTTCATTGCGATCAATAACCATAACATCAGGTCGAAATGCTGTCATACCCAAGTTAGAAGGACGTAGTAATCCTCGCTGAAGGACAAACCAATTTAAACCTATTGCATCAATTTGGGCGCAAATTTTTGTGGTAGTAAAAGCTGAAACTTCTTCATGGTAGCCCGTTGGTTCTAAATCAAACACCTCTCCATCAATCAATTCGTAGCGGTTACTGTCACCATAACGGACGATAAAATCGCCAAAACTTAGTAACTGCTGTTGTCTTGGTATTTCGGTTGCAATGGTCATAGGTCAACTTAGCCCCATCAATATCATCACTCTAGCATTTTCGCTAAATCCATGCACTCCGAATTAAAAAGGCTAACGTAAAGTTCACCTTGATAATAAGAGCAGATGGCGATCGCCCTAAATTTTTCAAAAAAACAGTAACAGTAAGATGTATGATGTTAATTAATTTTGGCAGGAAATATTGTTTGGTGGAAATGTTGGGTTTCCTTTCGTCAACCCAACCTACAAGATCGGCGATTGCACTAAAGTAAACTGGGGATATTTTCGGATTTTTAGTCATCTTTAGATGACTTTTGCTATTAGACAGGGAATTCATTCCCTGGCGGTTTGTGGATTTTGCGTAAGACAGCTATAACAGTTTAAGCAATCAAACTGAAGTTACTACTAGTGAGGGTGATATCAGGATTACCTAAACGGGCAAATTCAAACACTGTTCCCGTACCCAAAATACTGCCATCTTGGTTATAGAATAGACTTCCCGTACCTTGACTAAACACAATACGAGCGTTACTAGCATTGACAAATTCATCACCACCGACAACTTCAAAGTCAGTTAAAGCCTGTCCTGGAAGGTTAGTAATGGCATTAAATGTAGCTTTACTTAATACAATCTGGTCTAGTCCCGCTTCAAATTCACTAATGTAATCAACGCCTAAACTGGTACTAAAAACACTATCGCTTTGAAACAGATATTGATCATTACCAACTCCTCCCGTCAAGATATCATCACCAAGTCCTCCCCAGAGACTATCATTACCGGTGCCACCGTTGAGAATATCATTACCTGCTCCTCCCCAGAGGGTATCATCTCCTCCTAACCCTTGCAGTTGATCATTGCCACTACCGCCATTTAAGGTATTATTTAGAGCATTACCTGTGAGACGGTCATTTCCTGTACCACCTGTGGCATTTTCGATGACGTTATTAGCAGAGAGAATCAGTTTAAGATTACTATTGACCGTTTGTGAAGTTGCAACACCCAAATTCACATTTACAGCAGCAGTCGTCCCCGTCAAGTCAAGATTATCAATACCCCCTGTGGTCGTTTCTGTAATTGTGTCCGTTCCTAAAGCTGTATTTGCTAGGAAACGATAGGTATCATTTCCATTAAGACCGGTCAGAGTATTGTTGGCACTATTACCTTGGATAACGTTATCCCCGGCATTACCTGTACCGTTGATAGCCGCTGTTCCGGTTAAAGTCAAGTTTTCCACACCACTGGGCAGAGTAGTAGTCACAGAAGCGCTGAGGGTATCGGTGATAGTTGTGGTAGCCGTTCTGGCAGCGCCAGGGGTAGCATTGGTGGCGGTAGTCAAGTTGAGAGTAAAGGTCTCATTAGCTTCATTCAGGGAATCATTGAGAATAGGAATATTGATCACTTGACTGGTAACACCAGGGTTAAAGGTGAGAGTTCCGCTGGTGCTGGTATAGTCTGATCCTGCTATGGCTGTACCGTTAGCAGTGGCATATTGAACGGTAATGGCTTGAGTGCTGGCGTTGGAGAGAGTAACGGTATAAGTAACGTTTTGAGGGTTGGTGTTACCTTCAACTATGGTCTTGTTAGCACTGAGGTTAAGATTAGGTAATAAGTCATCATTAGTAATAGTTCCTGTGACGGCTGTGGTTGTACCAATGGTGTAACCTGTTCCTGTTGCTAATGTTAAAGCCACAGTTTCATCACTTTCAAAAATTGTATCTGCTGTGGGGTCTATGGTTAAAGTGGCTGTACTTGCACCCGCAGCAAAGGTAATAGTTTTACCTGTTCCGGGTGTTGCACCTGTATAGTCGGTACTGTTAGCTGTTCCAGTGATGCCATAGTTGACGGTTAAGGCATTGGTTGTACTACCTGTGCGGGTGAAAGTGTAAATTAGATTGGTTGTACCGTCTTCACTAACACTGGTGGGGGATACTGCTAGGGTAATGGAAGAAATCAATCCCGTCTGGTAATGACTTTGAATTTGGGTAGGCGTTAAGGCATAATCATAAATAGCAACTTCGTCAATGAGTCCATCAAACCATTGAGGATCATCTGCATTATGTCTACCAATTCTAAAGTTACTACCATCTAAGGATGGTTGCGTATATGTCTGTGAACCAATAAATTGTCCATTTATATACAATTCAACTTTACCAGATGTAAATATAGAAACTGCATGATACCAAGTATTTGGTTGAACAACAAAAAGTGAATCATAATATCCATTATGGTATTGGATATCTAGGGTATTATCCTTATTCCAATATCCTAAAATAAGAGATTGACCAGATTGAGACCAAGTATCACTATCAACAATAGAATGTTCTCCTGTAGTGACATCTGCTTGAAACCACGCTTCAATTGTTAGCGGTTGTGAGTTAGAATCTAAAGGCGTATCAACGTAATCATCAGTTCCATCAAAATTAGCAGAACTACCACTGTTAATGCCGCTAGTTTTTCCTAACTCAACTGCTCCAAAATAAGTCCCGTTATATCCGTTACCAGAAGAATCATAAACGGTTGTTCCTGAAGTTTCATCTAGTCGCCAATAAGCGAGAGGAACATCTGCTAAAACTGTACTTATATAAGAGCCAACTGGGGCATCATTGTCCATAATTCGGAGAACAGCAGTGCTTTGAGTTCCTAATGTAGCTCCTCCAGTTGGATTTGTTAGAGTTAAATTAACAGTTTCATTACCTTCTAAGAGACTGTCATCAACAATGGGAATGGCAACAGTTTTAGTAATTTCTCCATCAGCAAATGAAATAGTAATCGGGGTGTTATTATAATCAGAAGGTGCTATTGCAGTTCCATTTGTTAGGTTAAGGGTTGCACTGACTGCTCCAATACTTCCCCCAGTACGAGTCACGGTAACAGCAGTTACAGGTGTACCATTTTCATTAACGCTGTAGGTTGCTGCACTAAAGGCTATAGTTCCCGAATTCTGCTCAACAGCAACTACCTGCCCATTTACCGTAATCGTCGCGTGATCATCCTCAGCCTTCAAAGCCTGTAAAGTCTGAGTATCCAGACTGTTACCCTGTACCAAAGCGGCAAAAATCGCCCCTTCATCTCCGGCACTATCACTGAGATTAATTTGAGCATCAATAAAATGCCCAATTTCCTCTAACAAAACTGCACTAATAGCTTCTGCTGTAGAAGTGGTGAGAAAATTAGCTGATAAATAAATCTGATTATTGCTACTGGCATAAGCCCCATTGGCATTGCCAAGAATGCTACTATCTAAAATCTCAATTTGCGGAAGTTGACTAAAATCACCAGATAGCCACTGTAAACGCAGAATTTCCGCACCGCTACGGTTGTATTGTGTCCCAAAAGCCGTATCAAATAAATTCCAGAAGTTGTCTAAATCGACAAAGGTGCTGAGTTGGTTATATGTCAGCGTCAGGGCAGAGTTGAGCAAGGTATTCATGGATTTGATGATTTATTCCTATGGAAATAATGTGACACAAATACTTACAACTGTCAATCTCTATATTCATACTACAAATTATAATCAAGTTGTAAGCTACTATGCACCTCAAGTTTATCATCCTAAAATAGTTAAAATCTTGTGGGGTGGGCATCTTGCCCGCCAGATTTATACAAATTAAATGCAGTACAGCTTAATACTTATTGAAGTAGTCGTGCAAAATAAATTGAACGAACATTTTAAAAATCCCTAAACCAATCAATTTTGGAGGAGCAAACCCCCCAAAGTTGATAGTTCCCGGTAAACTACTATAATCAGTGCTGTTGGTAGCAGATCACCTTTTTGAGTCTAAACTAACACTTGTGCTTTTTCCTCTTCCAGCTTTACCTGAGCCTCTGCTTTCAGAAACTCAGCCACTTGTGCCTCAATTTCGTCGCGCACAATTTGACGATATTCCAAGAAATGCTCAATTTGAGCGCAAACAGATAAATAGCTACTGATACCACCAGGATTATGCTTGTACATACTCCAAAGATTACGCCAGAATTGCCAACGGGTATTACGTAACACACCTTGTCGCCAGCAAATAGTTAATAACGCCCGCAATACCTTCCAATTCAAGGGTTTTTTTGCACCCTTGCCCTTTTTTGGGTAAGTAGCTTCACCTAAAATGCGGTAGTGACGGTAAGCACGATCTAAAAATCGTGATGGTTCGTATAATTCCCAAAATGCTTCTACATATTCACTAGCAATTTCTGCTAAAGGCCTTGTAGGGACAAAATTCATCAACGTAGTTTGATTAATATTTGCAGATTTACTGCGGAGTCGGTTTTCCTTTGCTAATCTATGCCATAATGCAGTATCAGGAAGGGCTTGAAGCATACTAAATAAAGCAGTGGGAATTGATGTCTGCTCTACAAATTTGACAATTCTCGCCCCAGCCCCCGACTTTTCACCATCAAAACCAATAATAAAACCTGCCATAACTCGCAGTCCAGATCGCGTAATCTTATATACTGCTTCACTCAATGAATCCCGCGTATTTTGAAATTTTTGAGTAAAAGCGAGGCTTTCTTCGTCAGGAGTTTCAATACCCAAGAACACAGACCCGAAATTACACCTGACCATGGCATCCATCAGTTCTTGATCTTGGGCTAAATCCACGGAAGCCTCTGTCGCAAAGGAGAAAGGATACTCATGTGCAACCATCCAAGGTTGTAGTTCTTTTAAGAATAATTTAACGTTGCGTTTATTACCAATAAAGTTATCATCTACCATGAAAATACTGCGTCGCCAACCCAATTCATAAAGATAATCAAGTTCGGCGAGGAGTTGCGCTGGTGACTTGGTGCGAGGTTTGCGACCATAGAGAACAATAATATCACAAAATTCACACTGGAAGGGACAACCACGGGAAAATTGTACTGACATTTCCGCATAAGCATCAAATTCTAGCAAATCAAAGCGCGGAATGGGAGTGTTTGTGACATCTGGTTTTTCACCACCTGAGCGGAATATGCCCGAAGATTCACCACGGCTAATTGCATCTATAAATAATGGTAAGGTAATTTCTCCTTCATCCAAAATTAAATAATCTGCACCCACATCTGTGACTTCTTGGGGTAAAGCTGTTGGATAGGGTCCACCCACCGCTACACGCTTACCGCGCCCTTTTGCTTCTTGAATCTGTGCCAGTAAATCCTCTTTTTGGACAATCATTGCTGATAAAATCACTAAATCAGCCCAAGCCCATTCTGCTGCTGTAATTTGGCGAATATTCCGGTCTACTAGCTTAAAATTCCACTCTTGGGGTAAAATGGCGGCCACTGTCACCAAACCCAAAGGTGGTAACATGGCTTTGCGGTCTAGTAAAGCTAGTGTTTTTTCAAAAGACCAAAAACTTTTCGGAAACAGTGGATATATTAGTAAAACATTCATGATATTAATTGTCAACCCTGAATTTTGCTTGTAGTTTGATTTTAAACAAAGACTGAAGATAGGAAATATTGTTCACAAGAAAATCCCCGAAAGACACGGAAGCCAATTGGCTTTAGACGGTGGAGGAAGTGCCAACGGCGAATTTATTCGCCGAGCATAAGATATAATTGAACCGCAAGTAAGAACAACCATACTCTAAATTACTGCTTCTACTTTTTCGGCTGCTTGTTCTTTAACGAGTATATAGGGTTTTTCCGCACCTTGGGCTAAATACGCAGCTAATTGACTTTCGATTTCGTCGCGGACAATTTGCCGGTATTCCATAAAATGCTCAATGTGGGCGCAGGTGGAAACGTATTGTTCAACCACTTTCGGGTTATGCTTGAGAATACTAAAGAAGTGATGCCAGAATTTCCAGCGAGTTTGTCGTTTAAATCCTTGTCGCCAAATTACAATTAGTAAGGCTCTGACAACTACCCATTCTGGCATTTTTGCTGGTACTGTGTATTTAGCTGAACCTAACATCATAAAACAGCGATAGGTGCGGTCTAAATAGGCAACTGGGTCATATAAAGCACAGAAAGCCTCCACATATTCCCTAGCTAATTCTTCTAAAGGACGGGTAGGAATGAAGTTCATCAATGTGGTTTGATTGATGTTCCCATCTTGATTTTCCCGTAATCTTCCTTCTTTTTTCAACCGATGCCACAATGCAGTGTTGGGTAATGCTTGTAACATAGCAAAGGTTGTAGAAGGGATGGCTGCTAATTCAGCGAAGCGGACAATGCGATCGCCTGCACCGGACTTTTCACCATCAAAGCCAATAATAAACCCAGCCATGGGTCGCAAACCTGCTTTAATAATAGTTTCTACAGATTCAGCTAAGGAACTGCGAGTATTTTGGAACTTCTTAGTTAGTTGTAAACTATCTTCATCTGGGGTTTCAATGCCCAAAAATACTGCTTTAAAACCACAATCTACCATCAATTCCATCATTTCGGCATCTTGTGCCAAATCAATGGAAGCTTCTGTGTCAAAATTGAAAGGATATTGATGTTGTTCCATCCAAACTTTTAACTCTTTGAGCAACAATTTTACATTACGTTTGTTGCCAATAAAGTTATCATCTACCATGAAAACACCCCGCCGCCAACCCAACTCATAGAGATAATCTAACTCGGCTAAAAGTTGTGCAGGGGTTTTAGTTCTCGGTTTGCGTCCATATAAAACAATGATGTCGCAAAATTCGCACTGGAAGGGACAACCCCGGGAAAACTGCACCGACATCATATCATAGGCGCTGAAATCTAATAAATCAAAACGGGGAATGGGTGTAGTTGTGACATCAGGCTTTTCTGTAGCCCGGAAAACTCCAGATTTTTCTCCCCGTTGTACCGCTTCCACAAACATGGGTAAAGTAATTTCTCCCTCGTCGAGAATGAGGAAATCTGCCCCTGCTGCTTCCACTTCATGGGGTGTGGAGGTGGGATAAGGACCACCCAAAGCTACCAACTTACCGCGTTTTTTCGCTTCTCGAATTTGTGCCAATAAGTCTTGTTTTTGAACAATCATGGCAGAAAAAATCACCATATCTGCCCATGCCCACTCTTCCTCTGTGGCAGCGCGAATGTTACGATCTACAAGTTTAAATTCCCATTCTTGGGGTAAAATTGCCGCTACCGTTACTAAACCCAAAGGTGGTAATAACACCTTTCTATCAACCAGCGCCAGAATTTTCTCATAAGACCAAAAGGTTTTTGGAAATATTGGATAAACTAGCAAAACACGCATAGTATCACCCCTCACGATTTATTTGTGATCTAACTGTAACTAAAATTCAGACTAATTGACTTTTTTCTCAGTTTGTCCGTTGTATGTGAGAATGTCAGAATCAGGATGTCCAGGATTTAAGGATTTACAGGATTTAAGGATGAACAGGATGAAGACTGGAATTTCATCACTAATTACGCATTATATTTTATACAGGTTGCGACTTAATAATTAGCAACTTGGGTTAATATAATTTCTATGGATAGTACAAGTTCTGTTGTATGTGAGAATAGGTAAAGAATTTTTATAGTTCAGGAGTTCCACCGTGCTGGCTCAATTAGATCGTATTACTATTAATCCTAATGTTTGCCTTGGACAACCAACAATTCGAGGGATGCGGATTACTGTGGGCTTTGTGTTGAAATTACTGGCTAGTAACCTTTCGGTTCAGGAAGTTTTAGCGGCTTATCCAGAATTAGAGGATGAAGATATCCGACAGGCGCTTAACTACGCAGCTTGGACTGTTTAAAGTTATAATTGAATTTACCAAATATTTCAATTAAATAGAATTATGTTGAGAATTTCTGTATTTCTTGATGGTGCAAATTTCTTTTTCATGCAAAAGAACGCACTATGTTGGAAGGTAGATCCTAAAAAGATTCTTGATTATATTGAGACAGAAGGTAATATTGTTGATGCCTTTTATTATATTGGACATGACACACCGCCTGAAGCAAAACAACAGTCATATTTAGACGCATTACCTTTAATGGGTTATTCACTTATTACAAAACCAATAAAAACAATTTATGATGCGAATACTGGACTAACAAAACAGAAGGCTAATTTAGATATTGAAATAGTTTTGGATATGTTTAACACTATAGACAGCTATGATAAAGCTGTATTAATTAGTGGGGATGGAGATTTTGAAAGGGCATTGACCTTATTAAGGGCGAACGGAAAACAATTTACTGTAATAGCTACCGATAAATTTATCGCAAGAGAATTAAGGAATGTTGCTGGAAGACACTATATTCGTTTTGATGATATTAGAGATAAGGTTGAGAAAACTTTATCCTAATATTTTGCTAAAGCGGATAAGTTAGATATTGAAACTTCCGCCTGATTTAGATTGCTATATTCTAAATGAAATTGCTAAACTTAAGAGGCTAAATCGTTATGTTGGTGGGATAAATGATTTCTCAAGTGGCTAAGAAATTAGACAAGACCCAAACCATTGGGCGGCAACAGTTAAGCAAGATACAGCAGGTAAATAAACAAGAAATTGGGGGAGCAAGAATGTACGCTATTGCTTTTGATATGGATATTGAATCACTGAAGCTGAACTACGGTGATCCATACAACAATGCTTATGGTGAAATTGCGAAAATTTTGCAAAGGAAAGGTTTCACTCGGCAACAAGGCAGTGTTTATTTTGGGGATACAAACACTATTAATGCTGTTACGTGTGTACTTGCTGCAATTGATTTATCTCAAAATCTCCCATGGTTTGCGGCTTCAGTTAAAGATATTCGTATGCTGAGAATTGAAGAATTTAATGACTTAATGCCCGCTGTTCAACAGAATAAGTAAGTTCGGTCTCTTCATATTTGTTTTATAAGGTGCGTTACTTTTTTAACCCACCTTTTTTGCTTGTGTGGGAGCGATCGCTGTGGTGAGGGAAGGGATTCGCATAAGATAAACTAGAGGAGAGCGATCACCCTCATAACCATGAACATTAACCTCAAACCTATTCTCACTCGCCTAAAAAAAGAACTTTATGACCTGTATGGCGATCGCTTGCAACACCTCACCCTCTTTGGTTCTCAAGCCCGTGGTGATGCAGAACCCAGATCAGATATAGATGTGTTGGTGGTGCTGAAGTCTCCTGTTAACCCCGGTGAAGAAATCAAACGCACAGGTAAAGCGATCGCTGATCTTTCCCTAGATTATGATGTTGTCATTAGCTGTCTTTTCATGGATGAAACCCACTATCAAACCCGCAACGGCTCTTTGCTGCGTAATATCCGTAAAGAAGGCGTTCTTCTATGACCGACGAACAACGGGAACTCCTCCTCAAAGCCCAACAGAGTTGAGAAGCTGCAAAACTCCTACTTGCCAACAACTCCCCAGACTACGCCATGTTCTACATTGCAGAAGCATTTTTAGAAGGTAAGGGACTTTCATTTTCCAAACATTCAGCCGTTATTGCTGCGTGGTTTATTCTTTCTTAACCTCTGCCTTTTTGATTTGCATCAGGGCGATCGCTGTGGTGAGGAAAGCGATTACCATGAGATAAACTAGAGGAGAGCGATCGCAATTTTCTTTTAAATAGTCAGCAATAAACTACAATCCCATCAAAATTTTTAGTCTGTCTTCCACTTCTGCTAGTGTCCCTGAAGACACATTTCCCCAGCACTTATCCAGACGTTCCACAGAGATTGATCTAACGTCTTCACATTTAATAAAACTTTGGGTTTTCATCCCTCCCTCTGGAGAGTTAATTTTTACGTGAAAGGGGATTCCTTTATCTTTCGATGTAATCGGTAACACAACTACTAAACCAGATGCACCTTGATTAAATAGATCCACCGAAATGATTAAACAAGGGCGTTTTCCTGCTTGTTCATGTCCGCGCACAGGATTAAGGTCTACTAGCCATATCTCCCCTCTAGCGATTTGTGCCACTAACCTTCAACCCCGTCCGCTATAGTTTGCTCCCATAACTGTCTCTCAGAAACCTCCTCTTGCCACAGTGTTTCATTCTGCCTTAAAACAGTAAAAGCTTCATTGGCTCGTGTCAGAAACAAAGACCTGCGATAATTCTCAATAGCTCGATCTAAAACTGATTGAATTGTCTCACCAGAGTCCTCTACCATTGTTAGTAGAGTTTTATGTGTGGTTTCACTGATACTAACTTTTAGCTCAGGCATGACTTGTTCTCATAACTCACTAACCAATTATTATAGCAGTTGCCAGGGCGATACCTTCAGTAAGCTTCGCTAACGCATGAGATAAACGCAAATAAGCGCAGATAAAAAGGGATGTGTTGAGTTTAAATTAGGACTTAGGCACAGGTTACTAAAAACGAACCACGCCAGAACACAGAGATCACAGAGGAATGAGAGTTTGAGAGGGTTTTTGCGTAAGTCCTATTATAATTAATCGCCTTCATCTTTCTGTGCAGCTTCACATAAATTCGGTCTGAGAATATTGCCAGGAAAATTTATGAACTTCTATGATAAGCTAAATGGAGCGATCGCCCAAAATCAAAGTTTACTGTTTATAGGACTAGCTCCTTATCCAGAAATGCTCCCTGAGTGATATTCCCATAAATCACATCCCAATACTATGATTGTCTCCACGTTCAAAAATAAAGCTTAGTAATTTTTATCACCAATCAAAGCAGGAACAAAATTCTCAATGAATGCCTTATGTTTTCATCATTCCCTAGTTAATAAAAAAATTCCTATCCTTGTTGATAGCAATGATCTTAATTATTATTTTCAAGAGCAAGGATATCAAACTATTTTATTTGATGATTACGATTTTGCTAGTCAACAATTAGCATTTGCTGTAATTTCAGATTATAGATATCATGATCGACTTATACAGCTATCTCATAATTCCAAAAGTACGATTATCCATCTACTAGCAGTTAGGTATGATATAAATCCTCAAATTCTCGCTTATTCATTCGAGCAACTTCTCTCTTGTGATCTAACACAAGTATTAGAGTTAAGAGCTAACACTTATGAGCAAATTGCTGAAGTGGAAGATGAATTATATTTATCTGATCAGAGAGGGACTAAATTAAAGTGCTTATTGTCAGAAAGTTTAGAAGTTATAAATACTGAAGATGAGTTAGAACCAGGATCGTTTTACTCCATTTCTGAAATGCTAGAAAGCGGAATAGTCAATATTCAAAGTGATAAATCAAGTTTTTCACTAGATGGAACTTTCTTTTTTGATGGCATAATTTACGCTTGTGCAAACCCACAAGTGAGAGAACGTCACCAGGATGCTTTGACATATTTACTTGAGAAGGTCAATTCAAGTCAAGAAAAATATATTCATATCGAAGATAATACTATAACTCATCTCATTTTAGATGGTAGGGATGAAACTTCCATATTACTGGAAATGGATTATGGTTTAGAACGTAACTTGAGTTTTACTGAGATAGGCTTTGGCTGTAACAAAAATATTGAAAAAAATCTGAATTGGCAGATAAACTCCATTATGAATCAAGGAGTATATGGAACGCATATAGGAATAGGTATGGCACAGAAATCTCCCTATATTGATTTTATTTCTCAAAGTATAAAGATTATTTAATGCCGGGAGAGGGTTGGGGAAGGGGTTATTGTATTTTTTTGTGCTACGCATCTTTGCAAAACATCCTTTTTTTTTGACTGTAGCTCTAAACCCTGAAACTTTAGTTTCTTGTCTGTTCCCTGTTCCCTGCTCCCTGTTCCCTTTTTTGTAAAAGTTGTGTCAATTTTTATTCTTTTGTCTCAAACATGGGATCGAATAAGACAACACCATGAAGATAAGGAAACATGGCCTGTGTCGGAAGACGATCTTGGTTTTTTGCAAAAACATACCAAGTTTGTCTAGGACGAAACCAGGGTATGGAAATTCCCACAAGCCCAGCATCTTGTGCTAACTTTTTAATTGTCGCTGGACGAATTGTTACACATAGAGGATATTCCCAACCATCTCCTTCCATGTCAGAATCCCCCTCCATAAAAGTAGCAACGATAAGACCATCAGGTTTCAAATGTTGAGCAAAGTTTTGTAAACAAAGACTTACTAAATTAGTCCTAGTATGAGTTAATACGGACTGTGCGAGGATAAAATCAAAATCGCTTTCAAATTCAGCTAAAGAGAACTTATCGTTATAACTAAAACACGGTTTTTTGATGCGAAGGAGATCCTCTCCAACTTGGAACTTTATAGCATCCTCGATTAACCACTTGTTGGGTTCTACCCCGTAATAACAACCTTCATCAAGGTAAGGTAGAAACAGCCGACCTGCACGGAGCGAACCACAGCCAAAATCGAGCAATTTATGCTGAGATCGGAGACCCAATGTACAAAGCAACCGAAATTGAGACGCTCCCATGAAATCGTACTCTTTTGCTGGTCCTACATAATCATTGTAGTTTTCTCCAGCAGTTATTTTTAGATTCGCCATTGATATTTTTAAATTAATAAAGGTATTTTGCTAGGATAGCAGGCTACGAGTTGATCATATCCAAGTAATTTCAGGAATCAAACCGGATATTTATATGATGATTAATACGCTTTTTGTCATCAGCTTATTCTATTAATAATTTACCAGTAATAGTCATACCCAAACGCTGAAGATAATTGATAAATAAACCATAAAAGTCAATGCTTATAGGCTGAATATTAGTCACGAGAAGGCAGAGCTTGTTAGAATAACGAAATCATACAAGTTATATTCATTGGCATAGTTGTATTGTGCAAGCGGAGGTAATATAAAGGGTTTTTTTGACTTAAAAACTGCAAATTAAACATTAATTACCTAATCCATCTTTATTTATTAAAAGATGTAAACATTTTGGACATTGATCTTGTTAAATCAAACTGATGCTGATATGGTGATATCAACGAGTTAAAAAACAACTCACAAATTAGTAGCTAAAATTGCAAATTTTCAGGAGAAACTAAAATGAGCGCTAAGAAAACACAAAAACGTAAACTTGAACAAGTTAACAAAGAAACCCGCAGCAATCTGGGCAATGTTTACTGGTAAGGATTTGCTGAATATTACTTATTAATGTAAGTATTTACAGGTTCTAAGACTAGTCTAAGCAGTTGGACAACAATTCTCATAATTGTTGTCCAAAATTGTTAATTTTTCACACTTAATTAAGATATCTTGAAGACAATAAAGTTTTGTAATTCGTTAAATAAATATGCACATCTTAGAGTTTTATCAAGCTTTTCTTCAAAGACAGATGCCAATTATTGTTGATAGTAATGAAATTCATACTTACTCTCAGGAGCAAGGATATAAAACTATTTTTTTTGATGATTATGACTTTAAGAGTAAACAAACAGCCTTTTTAATCTTTTCAGATTATAGCTACTATTACAAACTTAAACAACTCTGGCATGATTCTCAAAGTACCATAGTACATTTACCAGCAGTAAAATTTGATGGGAGCTTACCTGTAATTGAATATTCTTTTAATCAGCTATTATCAGGTGATATTGAACAAGCATTAGCAATTCGAGATATTTTATATGATAAAATAGCTGAAAGTGAAAGTGAGTTATATTTATCAGACTCAAGAGGAAGCAAGCTCAAATGCTCTTTAGGTGAGAATATAGAAATAGCTAATGCTGATGTGGAACTGGAGTCAGGATGGTTTTACTCTGTGGCTGAGTTCTGGGAAAGTTCAGTAGTGAATACAAAAGCAAATAAATCCAGCTTTTCTGTAGATGGAACTTTCTATTTTGATGGCATATTAACCCAGACTACAACTCAAGAAACAAAAGATTATAATTGCCAGCCTTTGCAATATATTACAGATAGGGTGAAATTAAGTCAAGAAAAATATCTAGAAATAGAAGATAATGCCATAACTCATCTGATCATAGATGGTCAAGATGAGACTGCTGCATTATTAGATATGACTTACAACTTAGAAAGAGGTTTAAATCTGACAGAAATAGCCTTTGGTGCTAATAAAAAGATTGAGGAAACAATTGATTGGTCAATAAATTCAGTTGTTAACGAAGGTATATATGGAACTCATGTAGGGATAGGAATGGCACAAAAAGCTCCCCATATTGACTTTATTTCTCAGGCTTTAAAGTGGGTTTAATTACTGAGGATTTACTATTATGGCAGATATTGCTTTCTTTGATCTTCCTAGTTACACCCGGATTGATACAACTCTAGGTTTAATTCAAGAACTCGCTGATAGAGGAGAAAAAATAGATTATTATTACTTCGATGAATTTCGAGATAAAATAGAATCAGCAGGTGCTAGATTTCAACCACTGCCTAGCATGAAACCTCCAGATTCAGATCCTACATTGCAATCGCGGTTGATAGAATATTGCTTAGATGCTGTACCAATTTTATTAGAAAATTTAAAAGTCAACCGCCCCAAATTAATTGTTTTTCATGCTAAATGCTTATGGGCTGCTATCTGTGCGGATTTACTGAATATATCTAGCGTTTGCTTCCATACCAATTTTCTTCTACCACCTCATTTTTTGCCCCCGTTACCATTGTTATTAGCAGCCTACCCAATTAATGATATTGTTAAACATTTACAAAGATTTTACCGACATCAACGACTTTGGCAGCAATTAACCCAAAAGTATGCAATAAAGACGATTACCAAAAAAGATGTATTTCAACTACAACCAAATTCTATGAATTTGCGAGGTGATTTAAATATTGTTTATACATCGGAAATGTTTCAGATCCAGCGTTCATATTTCGATGCCAGTTATATTTTTACAGGACCTTGCTACAGTCAGAGAGCAGTTGATTCTCAATTTCCTTTACTAAAGAGTGCAGAAAAACCAATTATTTATATTTCACTAGGATCGGTGACATTATATAATTCTAAAACCTTTTTTTATCAACAATGTTTACAAGCTTTTGCAAATAGTGAGTATACGGTGGTAATGTCTGTGGGGAAATTTATAGATATTGCTGAATTGGGAAACATTCCCCCTAATTTTATTGTCAGTAACTATGTACCTCAGATGCAAGTGCTTCAACAAGCTAGTGTTTTTATTACTCATGGGGGAACTAATAGCACTTGGGAAGCATTAATTCACAAAGTACCACTGGTTGTATTTCCCCAAGGAGGCGATCAATACTTAGTAGCTAATCGTGTAGAAGAATTAAATATCGGAGTATGGGTAAAACAGAAAAATATTGCTCCATTGAAATTGCGATCGCTTGTTGAGCAGATTATCAAAGATGAAAAAATTCGTAGTAACGTTGATCTATTAAGTGATTCTTTGATAACATCAGGTGGCACGCAAAAAGCAGTAGATAAAATTTTAGAATTTAAACAGAGGAACAGCATTTCTCATGTTTGGCAATAGCACAAATTTTATTATCTGCATTAACTAAGTAAATTATAATTAACAGCAAAATGAAACTGACAACAGAAGCAATAAAAAGTTATGAAGAACAAGGATTTTTGTTCATTCCAGAGTGTTTTAGCCGTGAGGAAATATCAGTAATTTGTGATCAAATTCCCAATGTCATGGACGATGAAGCAGTTGGTCGTGTTTTAGAAGATGATCAAAAAACCTTACGCACTCTCTATGGAGTTCATCTCAATAACAAAATTTTCCGAGATTTAGTCCGCCACCCTCGTCTATTGGCAGTTGCACAACAACTTTTTGCGAGTGACTTGTACGTTTTCCGTAGCAAAATCGTGATGAAGCCAGCTTTTACGGGAGGAATGTGGGGATGGCATCAAGACTCTGCATTTGCACAGTATTACGAACAAATTCCCTCACCAAAAGGAGGAAATGCCATCCTTTTCTTAGATGAAGTCAATGAATTCAATGGACCAGTATATTACATACCAGGTTCTCATCAACAGGGAATACTCGAAGCGGCAAATTCTGCTTCAACTACTAACTCATCCTTAGCGATCGCTCCAGAAACAATTGCCAAATTCGCATTTCAGCAAGGAATTGTCGCACCGAAAGGTCTAGCAGGGTCGGTTTTGTTCGTACATTATGATACATTACATGGTTCCGTCGCCAACATTTCTCCCTGGGACCGCCGGAACTTTGTGATCACCTATAGCAGTATTGAGAACAGCGCCCTTCCCAACAAACAAAGACCAGCCTTCCTATCAAATCCTGATCTCACGCCATTAATAGCTCTTAGTCAAGACGAACTTGATCGCATATTTACTCAACAATAACCTTACATTAACAACAATTTATACAAAAAATACAGTTATGGGTATCACTTGGAGTCGAGTTGTAATGAACCGGGAAACGGCGAAGCTACTAGAGAATTTGCCGTTTTCAAAATGGCGAGTATTAGAAGTTTCAGGCAAGACTTGGGAAACTTTTGGGTTTCAAGAGTATGAAAATATCCACTATCCAGAATATGATATTTGTTCTACACCCTTGCCAAAAAAGTTTGATTTAATTATTGCAGAACAAGTTTTTGAGCATCTATTGTATCCCTATCGAGCCGGTCGCAATATTATTTCCATGCTTTCCCCAGGGGGGTATTTTCTCATCTCCGTTCCTTTTTTGGTAAAAATTCATAACTACCCTATAGATTGCACACGCTGGACGGAAACTGGACTCAAATACTTTCTCCATGAATGCGGATTTCCTCTAGATCACATTCAAACTGGCTCTTGGGGAAATCGCCAATGTATTATTGCTAACTTCTCTCAATGGGTCGAGTATGATCCTGTTTCTCATTCCCTAGATCAGGAAGCAGAATTTCCTTACCACGTCTGGGCATTAGCGCATTTACAGCAAGTTCAGCTTGAGTGAGGTACACCTTATGCGGGCAAGATGCCCGCACCACAAGAGTTTTATCATTAATATCTGGACTTCATAATACCGGGAACTGCTGTATAACATGAGGCTAGAATAAATATAGCAGTTGCTAGATAGATAAGAATTTACTGACAATATTGCCAAGATATTAACAATTCAGAACGATGAATTTTACAATCCCTCAAGAATATAACTTCCTATCTCGCTTTTACCGACTGGCATTTACGAATATTCTCTCTAGTATTGTTGTGCCGCTATCGGGTTTAATAGACTTAGCCTACTTGGGACATTTACCTGATATCCGTTACCTAGCGGGAGTTTCTTTAGCCACAATTCTTTTTAGCTACTTATACCGAGTTTTAAATTTTTTACGCTCTTCCAGCAATGGCATGACAGCACAAGCTGTAGGAACAGATGATCCAGAAGCCATACTATTAGTTTTACTGCGGAATGGTCTGATTGCTTTGGGGATAGGTACACTTATCCTGATTCTTCAGTACCCTTTACAACAAGTAGGGTTTACCTTCCTAGTGGGTGCAACAGAGGTAAAGGATGCAGGTCTTGACTATTTTCAGGCTCGTATTTGGGGCGCACCTGCGGTTTTACTTAACTTTGTCCTAGTTGGTTGGTTTTTTGGCCGAGAACTTAATATTTTTGTGGTGCTGATATCTGTAGTAGAAAGCCTAACTAATGTAGTGCTGGACTACTTATTTATTATTCGCTGGGGTTGGGCTAGTACAGGGGCTGGTTTAACTACAGCCATTAGCCAGTATGTGGCATTATTTATAGGTTTAATTATAGTTTGCTTCCACATTGATTGGTCAATTGTATCAGGTGTCATCCCAAAAGTCTTGGATTGGTCAGCTATTAAAGCTACCTTTAAGCTAAATGGAGATATGTTAGTGAGGAGTTTGGCCGTGGTCTCTACCTTTGCCATTTTTACTGAACTCAGTTCGGCAATGGGAACAGAGATACTAGCGGAAAATAGTGTTCTTATTCAAGCGGCAGCTTTTAATATGTTTGTTGTTCAAGGAGTGGGATTTGCCACCCAAAGCCTGACGGGAAACTTTAAGGGACAAGGTACATTACAGCAGCTACAACCATTACTAACTGTTAGTCTACTCACTAGCTTATTACTTTCAATTCCCATTGCTATCTTATATATTCTCTTTCCAGAAACTATCTTTGGACTATTAACCAACCACACTGAAGTAACTGCAAACATTTCTGACTATGTGAGATGGTTGTTACCATTTCAGGGGTTTTTTGCAGTTAATGTGATTCTGGAAGGATTCTTTGGAGGTTTAACCGCCGGAAGAACGTTACGTAATTCTGCCGTTATTTCCTTTGCAGGAGGTTTCATGCCTATAGCTATAACAGGCTGGTATTTTCACAGTAACCATCTTTTATGGTTAGCAATGATATTATTTTCAATAACCGCTATTGTGGTTTTTTCATTTAAACTATTAGATACATTTACAAGTGAGATAAAAATTCCTACCGTTTCTCCTACAACTACTGAATTAAGTTAGCTCAAAGGATAATCATAGCTCGTCAACCACGAAAATTTACTGCCTTAGAGGATGTAGATAAAATACCGGCAATTAGTGCTAGAATTTTATAAATTTATAAAATTTTAGCAAATGGGAAGGAATGATAACATTGACCGCAGATGAACACAGATAAATACAGATAGTCATGTTACCATTGATGGTAGAAAAATTGCATATCAAATCAAATTGCACGACAGTTTGGTATTTTGGTGAATGCTTTAAGGTTAAATAAAATATATTGCCAGATATTGCCAGGAAAATTTATGAACTTTTATGATAAGCTAAATGGAGCGATCGCCCAAAATCAAAGTTTACTGTTTGTAGGACTAGATCCTAATCCAGAAATGCTCCCTGAGCGATATTCCCAGAAATCACATCCCAATACTATGATTGATAGTCTGTGGGATTGGTTGGAATTTACTATCACCCAAACCAGTGATTTAGTCTGTGCTTATAAACCCACTCTGGGATTTTACGCAGCTTTAGGTATTCCAGGATGGGAATTACTACAACGAACTTTAAAAGCTATTCCTGCCCACATTCCGATTATATTAGATGCCAAACATAGCGATCTCAATACTAGTACAATTTTCGCTAAAACTGTTTTTGAAGAATGGCAGATTGATGCAATTACGTTGAGTCCTTATGCGGGACAGGATCACGTAGCCCCCTTTTTAGTTTATCCCGATAAAGCCGTTTTTATTTTGTGTACAACTTCCAATCCAGGTGCAGTGATTTTGCAGCAATATCCCACAGCGGAATCACCTTTTTATTTACAAGTAGTCAAGGAAGCAAAAAATTGGGGAACACCTGAACAACTGGGTTTAGAAGTAGGAACTATTCAGCCAGACATTTTAGCAAAAATTCGCAAAGAAGCACCGGAAAGAGTAATTTTAGCCCGCAGTATTTGGTCTGAAGGTGGTAATCTGAAAAACTTACTATCAGCGGGATTAAATTATAATAGTGATGGTTTACTTCTTCCCGTTTCCCAAGATATGTTAGGAAGCGAAAATCTATCTACACAACTGCAATCTTTAAGGGCGGAAATTAATCATCTCAGAACTGAAATTTCCCAGGAAAACTCTGTTTGTTCTGTCTGGTTTCCTGATGTTTGTTTGTTAAATCAACACCCACTTTTAGATTTGATTTTACAACTTTATGACATTGGTTGTATTATGTTTGGGGAGTTTGTCCAAGCTTCTGGAGCTACTTTTCCCTATTATATAGACCTACGCAAAATCATTTCCAATCCCCAAATATTTCATCAAATAGTGATTGCTTATGCAGAGATTCTCAAAGACTTAACTTATGATAGAATAGCGGGTATTCCCTATGGTTCTTTACCTACTGCTACTGGATTATCATTACATCTAAATTCCCCGATGATTTTCCCCCGCAAAGAAGTAAAAGCACACGGGACGCGCAAGGTAATTGAGGGTAATTTTAATCCTGGAGAAGTTGTTGTAGTTGTTGACGATATTTTGATCAGTGGTAAAAGCGTCATGGAAGGAGCAGAAAAGTTAAAATATGCGGGATTAAATGTCAATGATATTGTGGTATTCATGGATCATGAGCAAGGGGTAAAAGACAGGTTGCGAGAAAATGGCTATCAAGCACACGCGGTTTTAACAATTTCTGAAATTACAGAAACTTTATATGCAGCAGGCCGTATTACTGAGGAGCAATTTAAAACTTTAGTAGAAACAAATTAGACATTTCTGAAGCCCTATTCTGGCCTAAGTCTTGGGTAATAATGATCAGAAAAATAGGGTAGCTAAATCCGCACTGAATTAATTTACGCAATAAATGTATAATTTAATTTAAGTGCGAAAATTTTTTTAAAGGGTAATGAGGTTGACTTTTGCCGGCGAATGTGGTATTTTTATAATGGGAGGCTATGGTTTAAATAAAATTTTGCTTACACTCGATTATATTAATATGACTATCATAGCACAACGAAATCCCAACCAACCCCAAAAATAAAAATTTTTTTTCAAAAAAACTTAGAAAAAATCATTTAAATGATAATTTAAACTTATAACACACATTCCGCTACTTTGGTAACGATGCGTTTTTGTTCATTGAGGGGTGGGAGAGGGAAAAGATAATTTTTTACTGTTGATGTAGCTAATTCTATTTGTTTTGTTGAACCAGAAGATTTTGCTTCTATTTCGCTTTGTACAAAATCACTAGCTATCCAAAAATATATAAACTTAGATTCAATCAAAATAGGACGAATAACAGTTACATGAGAATCTGCAACTACTTTTTTGTAAATATTTTCTTCATGAATATAAATACAAACACGCCCTAAAGTTCCTGTTCCTGTTGAGTTTAAAAGTAAATCTCCTGTTTCTAAAAATCTTTCATCAGAATATTTTTCAACGCTTTCAGGACAAATAAATTTAGCTTTTTGAAGCTCAATTGACTAATACGCTGGGCATCACCATCTACACCCGCATCTTTACGCATGATATCCTGAATAGTTTTAATTGTGGTACTGATTGACATATTTAATAAACTATGTTTGGTACTGTGACTAATATTATACTAAGTCGTCATCTAAAGATGATTAAAAATTTTATCCTATTTTGGCAACCAAATCACCATTTTCATTAATTAAAGCCTGACGCATTCTTTCCGCGTGGTCTATATCTTCACAGAAAACAATGGTTTTATCAAATCGGTTGGTAGCTTTGAGAAATTCGGTAATTTTTTTCGCCACTAAAATATCTCGATTTTCTAATATTAATGTGCGGTTAATGTCTTTTTGGCTGTAAAGTTTATCTGCAATTAATCGCTGATATTTATCTAATTCTCCTGGTGCTGGTTGCCAGCCTTCTAAGTCTTTATCAATGTCAATTCTGACAACTTTATAAGGGGCTAAAAATCCATCTTCTATGCCCTGTTTCAGAGAATAAGTATAAATGGGTTGGCCAAAATAATCTATATTGGAAACCTCTTTAGTTTCCTTGGGTGTAGCTGTTAAACCGATTTGCGTAGCAGCAGAAAAATATTCTAAAATTTCCCGCCATGCAGAATCATCAGCCGCGCTACCACGATGACATTCATCAATGATAATTAAATCAAAGAATCCCCTAGAGAATTGTTTATAGATATTTTTAGATTCCTCTGTTCTTGATACACCTTGATAAAGGGCTAAATAAATTTCATAGGCTGTATCTACCTGACGTTTAATGATTTTCGTCATGGGAGAACCAAAGGGTTTAAAATCATTGGTTTTAGTTTGGTCTATGAGAATATTTCTATCTGCTAAAAATAAGATTTTGTTTTTAGTTTTAGATCTCCATAACCGCCAAATAATTTGAAAAGCTGTGAAGGTTTTCTCCGTACCTGTAGCCATAACTAATAATATCCTGTTTTCACCTTGAGCGATCGCTTCTACAGTTTTATTAATAGCAGTTGATAATAACGGGGTGATTTACCACTACCATCATCATAATAACTTTGGTTAACAATAGGCTGTAATTGATCATCAATATTTCGCCATTGACAGTAACGTTGCCATAATTCTTGAGGGGTGGGAAATTTATCTAAAGGAATTTCTCTTTCTATGATTCCTGATGTTACAGTTCTATCATGTTCTAAAAATGCGTCACCATTGGAACTGTAAACGAAAGGTATATCTAACATTTCTGCATAATTAAGCGCTTGCTGCATTCCACTTCCCACACTGTGGTTATTATCTTTCGCTTCAATGACAGCAATTTGGATATTAGGTTTGTAATAAAGAATATAATCAGCGCGTTTACTTTCACCCCTATGGACCATTTTCCCCCTTACATAAATCTGTCCTGCGGTAAAAGTGACTTCTTCACGGATTTGGGTGTGTAGATCCCACCCTGCGGTTTGTACTATGGCAGGAGTAATGTATTTAGTACAGATGTCGCGCTCACTGAGGGCTTTCTTGTCAAAGTCCATAAAATTGATTATTGTGATGTCTTCAGCACATATATTACCTATTGTATCAGTAACCGCAATTTTGACAATCACTTCCCCTGACATTTAAAAAAAATTGTCTTGAGATTGTAAATTTTTGTAAAATTGATGTCTTTAAAACTAGAAATATGCCTACTAGATAGCTAAACTAACAAAAAGTGCATCTGTACTGTTAACGATCAAAATTGTCAATGTGGCACAATAGCTTGAATGATTCCAGTTCAACTTATCATTAAAAACTTTCTCAGTTACCGTGATGCAGCTTTAGATTTTAGCGGTTTGCATACGGCGTGTATTTGTGGTTCTAATGGTGCGGGAAAATCTTCTCTTTTAGAAGCTATCACTTGGGCAATTTGGGGTGAAAGCCGTGCTAATGTTGAAGATGATGTAATTCATGCTGGTGCAAAAGAAGTCCGAATTGATTTCACTTTCCAAAGTGGTCAGCAAACTTATCGGGTAATTCGCAACCGGGTCAGGGGTGGAACTAGCATTTTAGAATTTCAAATTGAAACTCCTGCGGGGTTTCGTCCTTTGACGGGTAAGGGTTTAAAAGCCACTCAGGATGTAATTCTCGAACATATTAAGTTAGATTATGAGACTTTTATTAATTCTGCTTATTTGCGTCAAGGGAAAGCCGACGAGTTTATGCTCAAACGTCCCACCGAACGTAAGGAAATTTTAGCGGAATTATTAAAATTAAATCAGTATGATGAGTTAGAAGAACGAGCCAAGGACAATTCTAAACTTTTCAAGGGACGAGGGGAGGAATTAGAACGTTCTTTGGAAAACATCAAAATTCAACTCCAAGAACGAGAAACAACGGAAAACCAACGGGCTGAGTTAGAAGCGCAACTACAGGATTTACAACAGGTACAAACTTTTGAGAATAACCAATTACAAAGTTTACAGGTTATTCAACATCAAAGACAAAATTGGGAACAACAATTAAATTTTGTGCGCCAACGATATGATAATTTTAGCCAAGATAGCGATCGCTTAAAACAAGAACAATTATCTGTTAAATCCCAATTAACAGAATTAGAAAAGATTTTAAGTCAACAAAATGATATTCAAGCCGGTTATACTCAATATCAAAATTTGCGATCCCAAGAAGAAATTTTTGCGGCCAAATTTGAACAACATACCCGCGCTACCAATTCAAAACAACAAAAACAACAACAGCTATATAAACAAATTCAAGATTTAGAACGCCAATTGCAAAAAGCTGAAGCAGAATTAGCAGCTTTGGAACAGCAAGAACTAGAAATTGTCCAAACTCTGAGTAAATCTGGAGATATAGAAACAGCTTTATTACAATTAAATAACGCCCGTCAGCATTTAGCTAATTTAGATCAATTGCAAATGCAAGTAACACCATTATTACAACAAAGGGCAAGTTTGCAAACTCAATTAGATCGGGATCATGCTACTTTAGTAGCACGGTTGGAGCAAATGCAAGCTGCGGAAAAGAAATTAGAAAATCAATATCATCGTCAACCCCAAATAGAAAAAGCAATAACAGAGGTAGAAACGAAAATTGAAGAACTAGATAAAAAGCGAGTTTATCTGCAAAGAGTCAAGGAAAAAGGACAGGAAAGACGACATTTTTTTGAACGTTTACAAGCTCACCAAAGAGATTATGAAAAGTTATTAGCAGAACTAGAACAAAAACTGCAAATGTTACAAAATCCCGATGCTACTTGTCCTTTATGTGAACGTCCTTTAAATGAACATCATTGGAGTCGAGTTGTTGAAAAAACTCAATCAGAATATGAAGATACCCAAGGACAATTTTGGGTAGTACGGGAACAAATTGCGGTTTCAGATCGGGAAATTCAGGTACTCAGACAAGAATATCGGGAAATAGACCAAAAGTTATCTGGTTATGATTTATTGCGGGAACAACGGGGACAATTAGCAGCACAGTTACAAGCTATAATGGATGTCCAACAACAATTAATACAAGTTATTTCCGAAAAAGAACAGTTAGAAATTTGCTTACAAACTGGTGATTATGCACCGGAAAAACAAGCAGAAATTCAAGAATTAGATCAATATATTCAACAACTTAATTATAGTGAACAAGATCACGCCCTCGCTCGGAATGAGGTAGAAAGATTGCGCTGGGCAGAAATTAAACAAGGAGAAATTAAAGAAGCAATAAAAAGGCAGAAAAAACTAGCAGCTAGAAAACCAGAATTGACAGCAAATATTACTCAATTAAAATTGCAAATTCAACAGGAAAAAACTGATTCTGATGGTGCGAGAGAAATCGCTAGTCTAGAACAGCAAATTGCGGAAATTGGCTATAGTTCAGAACAGCATAATTATCTGCGTCAAAGTGTGCGTCAAGGGCAAAGTTGGCAGTTACGTCATCAACAATTATTATCGGCACAAGAACAAGATCCCCAACTAAGAAATAAATGGCAAGATTTAGGAGATTCATTAGCAAGAGTTGACAAAGAAAGAGAAATATTAACTCAACAAATTGATGATATTGTCAAACAATTAACTGACAGTGCTAACCCCACAGTGCAAATTAATAATTTAGAACAGCAAATAGCAAATCGCAGACGAGAACTAGATAATAAAATCTCTCATTTGGGACAATTAAAACAAATGTCGCTGCAATTGGAAACTTTACAAAATCAATATGAACAAGAAATAGAACAATTGCAAATTTGTAAACAGCAACAGCGTGTTTATCAAGAATTAGCTCAAGCTTTTGGGAAAAATGGGATTCAAGCTTTAATGATTGAAAATGTTTTACCCCAATTGGAAGCAGAGGCCAATCAATTACTTTCTCGATTGAGTGCAAATCAATTTCACGTCCAATTTATCACCCAAAAAGCCGGACGTAGTGGCAAATCCAGTAAGAAAAATGCTAAATTAATAGATACATTAGATATTTTAATTGCTGACGCTAGGGGAACAAGGTCTTATGAAACTTATTCGGGAGGAGAAGCTTTTAGAATTAATTTTGCTATTCGTTTAGCTTTAGCCAAATTATTGGCACAAAGAGCAGGGGCATCATTACAATTATTAGTAGTAGATGAAGGTTTTGGTACTCAAGATGGGGAAGGATGCGATCGTCTAATTGCTGCTATTAATGCCATATCATCCGATTTTGCCTGTATCTTAACTGTAACTCATATGCCTCACTTAAAAGAAGCGTTTCAAGCTAGAATTGAAGTGAGTAAAAATCAGCAAGGTTCACAGTTACAATTATTAATGTAAACTCAGATCCCCGACTTCTCCAATAAGTCGGGGATCTATATTCAATTATCTACTCATGCTGAGATTAATTACTGACTTTGACGGTCCAATTATGGATGTTTCAGAACGATATTACCGTGTTTATCAGTTGTGTCTAGAGAAAACCCGATATCCGGGACAAACAATTACAGAACTTTCTAAAGCCGAATTTTGGCAACTGAAGCGATCGCATACTCCTGAACTTCAAATTGCGTTAAAATCGGGTTTAGATGCCCAACAAGGGCAAAAATTCACCCAAATCCGCAAACAAACAGTCCATACTCTACCCTACTTCCAATATGATACCTTGATCCCCACTGCATTACAAGCACTTAGTAAAGTTCAGGCTGCTGGTGTTGATTTAGCTGTAATGACTATGCGGAGGGTACGAGAATTAGACTATGCTTTTGGTCAGCACAATTTAGGTGAGTTTTTCCCGGAAAACCGCCGTTATTGTCTCAGTAATGACTATGTAAAAACCCGTGATGTCGAAGATAAACCTTTATTAATGGCTAAAGCATTAGCCGAACTCCCCCCTGCGGCTGATACTTGGATGGTAGGGGACACAGAAGCCGATATCGCGGCCGCCAAAAAACATGATATTAAAATTATTGCTGTTGAGTCTGGTATCCGCGATCGCACCCAACTAGCATCATATCAACCTGATATGATTCTTCCAGACTTAAAAACTGTGGTGGATTATCTCTTTAAGTAGTAGCGATAAAAATAATGGGTAATCGGCCATTAACCAATTACCCATTAACTAACGTAAAAAGCTACTTACTAACCAGATTAATATGAAAGTCAAAAGCGTTGAAAATTGATTCGCTGTCAAATTTATCAATGGTAATAGTAGTGGTAATATCCAGCCAGCAATTAAACCGCCCGCAATTAAGCCGATAATTAAACTAACCAGCGTGAATAAAACTGCTCGACCAAATTTGCCTTCCTTGCGATTGAGGAAGTAAACACCAACACCCACCCCAACTACCAATGCCAGTTGCAAAACCTGCTCAGTATCACCGGGATAAAACAGACTAATCGCACCCAAACCCAGATAACAGACCCCTGGTAATAGCACATCGGTCAATGTTGGCCTATCCAAACTTCTTTGTAGCCATTCAGGAGCTTGTTGGTTCGGGGTTAAACCTGCTTGGGGAATAGAACGAACTCGCATCTCTGGAAATCGGATTCGCTCAGGTACTTTGATTTTCCCTTCTTGGCGCATCCGCAGGCGCTCCATTAAAATCGCATCATAAGCTGCTTCAATGACTTCTCGGCTATTACTCTCACCACCATATTTTTCTAATAGGCGATTTCGAGCTTCCTGAATTTCATCGAAGCTTGCGTCTTCTGATACCCCAATTTTTTCGTAGGGACTTTGATCACTCATGGGAGTTTATTACTTCAGCCTTAATTCAGCGGCACTCTTTATTTTGCAAGAAAACAACTTTAGGTTTTATATTGATCAAAACAAATCCAAAAAACGAAATTTACACAGAATACTCAACCTAAAATAAATAGGAGATTTTACTGCTTGCTTCTGTGGATTTAAACCAGCCCGCGGACGGGTTTAAAGCCACAGGAGTAAATTTCGATCTGGCAATGGGTATGCAATAATTCTACACCAAATCATAAAAACCAGCACAACCATATAACTCAGAACCTTTTGTTTAAGTTTTAGTTCTAATTTTAGGGAGTGCATGATCTCCAACACTTGTGTATATTTTTATTATACAAAGGATTCCATATTTAACGTTTAATTGTCAAGATTTGGATCATATACAGCAGCTTTGAGGGGTAAAACCCTTTAGCTGCAAGGCTTCGTGATTCCAACTTTTACCTCATTGACTTGCAATATGCTGTATCTTGAACTAATTAGACGAATTATTTTATCCCTTGAGGACAATACTAGCATGAGTTTGTTTAATTGATCCAAAAATGATCTAAAAATTTATTTAATTTATCAAGAATTGCCGCAATGCCCCATTCCTCTATAGGGTGGGGAGCGTCAATCAAATAATCTGGATCATCATCTGTGTCCCCTGTAGATATTGAATTACTGCCAAAGTAGAACCTGGGTTCTTAGGCAATCATGTTTGTTAATGTTATGAACTTTTGTGAAAAATAATGGTCATGGCTGCTGCCAAGGTTCTTGTAGTTGACGACGATTCTGCGGTTCGGAATTTAATCCAACGTTTTTTGCTGCAACAAAATTATCAAGTAGAGTCCGCCGAAGATGGTAAAATGGCCCTAGCCGTATTTGAGCAATTTAACCCCGATTTGGTGATTTTGGATGTGAATTTACCAGATGTAGTTGGCTTTAATCTCTGTCAAGAAATGCAAAATCGTAGTGGTGTATTTGTGCTACTGCTGACTAGCAGGACAGATGAAGCCGATAAAATTCGCGGTTTTTCTAAGGGTGCTGACGATTACCTGACCAAGCCATTTGGTTTGGGAGAATTAGAGGTGAGAGTAGCCGCAATTTTGAGGAGACAGCGGGTTGTAGCTAATACAGAACAGCAGCGCTTAGTCTTTGAAAAGGTCATAATTGATTCTGTGCGACGGGAAGTAATGGTTAATAATGAGACCATCCCTTTAACAGCGCTGGAATTTGACTTGTTACATTTTTTAGCTAGTCATCCAGGCCGGGTTTGGCGAAGGGCCGAACTCATCCAACAAGTTTGGGACTATGAATACGTCGGGGATCAAAGGGTTGTAGATGTCCATATTGGTCAAATTCGCAAGAAAATTGAGTTAGATCCCAACCAATCAACGTTAATCCAGACGATACGTGGTGTAGGGTATAAGTTTGAATGCCCCACTTCACCGTAAAACTAGTTTTAATCAGATTACCATCTGTGAACTTTAACCACTTCCACATCTGAAAGGGGTGGGAGTGGTGACTAAATTTACGCGGTTAGCCTAACTTTTTGGTTGATTTGAGTACAGTTGTTAACCGTCTGTTCCTTCTGTAGCGCCGTTAATGGATTTCCAGGCTTGTAAACCACCTACAAGTTCGGCTACTGTTGTAAAACCAAGGAATTGTAAGGTTCTGACGGCTTGTGCTGCTTGGCTGTCATTTTCACCATAAATGTAAATTTGGCGTTCTCTATGTAAGCAAGTTTGGGCGCGATGTTCTAAGTCATTGAGGGGGATAGAAATTGCCCCGGTGATGCGGCTATGATTATAGTTTGAGCGATCGCGCACATCAATAATTGTAAAAGCAGGTTGTCCCCATTGCAGATTGGTCTTTAAGTCGTTAACATCAGCAACTAAATTAATACTCATAAGCTTTTCGTGCTGTCTAATCTATAAAAAATTTAGCAAATATCCCCTATTAATTCTTATTTCTTTAGAATGACAGCAGAATTTAGAAATTAATTTTTTGCAATCATAATATTGTAGGCTAATGTTTTCTAGATTTAGAAAATACTTAATTTTTAATTTTAATTCCTCATGATGGTATCTACTATTCAAGCTTTACCAACAGAAGTTGTATATTTAATTACGGCAGGAGAAGTAATTGACTCTTTGGTGGCCGTTGTCAGGGAGTTAGTAGAAAATTCCCTAGATGCTGGTGCAACGCGCATTGTAGTTTCTTTATGGCCACAATTATGGCGAGTTCGGGTAGCTGATAATGGTTGTGGTATGAATTTGGATGATTTGCAACAAGCTGCAACTGCACACAGTACAAGTAAAATTCATTCTAGTGCAGACTTATGGAAAATTAGCAGTTTAGGATTTCGTGGTGAAGCACTACATAGTTTAACAACGTTAGCAAATTTAGAAGTTTTAAGTCGTCCTTTAGGAGGAAGTGAAGGCTGGCGAATTGTTTATAATAACGAAGGAGAAGTAACAGAAGTAAATATTGCTGCTATTGCCCCTGGTACCGTGGTGACAGTGAATAATTTATTTGCTAATTGTACAGCCCGTCGTCAAGGTTTACCCGCGACAAATCAGCAATTAAAAGCTGTACAAGGGATAATTCAACAAATAGCTTTATGTCATCCTCATGTTCATTATCAAGTGTGGCAAAATGACAAAGAATGGTTTACAATTTGTCCCGCACCAACCGTGGGAAAATTAATTCCGCAAATTCTTCCTCAAGTCCGACAAGATGATTTATATGAAGTGAATTTAGAAATACCAAATCTGGAAAATTCGTCTTTACATTTAGTGATAGGTTTACCAGATAGATGTCATCGTCATCGTTTGGATTGGGTGAAAGTGGCAATTAATGGCAGGATAATTAAATCACCAGAATTAGAACAGAATATCTTATCAGCTTTCCATAAAACATTACCACGCGATCGCTATCCCGTGTGTTTTTTACATTTGCATATTCCTCCTGAGCAAATTAACTGGAATCGCCACCCAGCCAAAACAGAAATATATCTGCATGATCTACCTTTTTGGCAAGAACAAATTACCGCAGCTATCAACAAATCTCTGAGGATTTCCGAAACTAATATTAAAGAATCAGTTCACACTAGCAGAATTAGTAATTTATTAAAAGTAGCAGAATCTAAAGGTGAATATAGATTCAATTCTCAAAATTCTCAAAATTCTCAAAATTCTGAAAACAATGAAACTCAAAACCATTTAAAAGCAATTGCTCAACTGAGTAATACTTATATAGTTGCTGAACATTCTGGGGGAATGTGGTTAGTAGAACAACATATAGCCCATGAACGAGTATTATATGAACAATTATGTGATCACTGGCAATTAGTACCTGTAGAAACCCCAATTATTATTTATCAATTATCACCAGCGCAGGTTTCCCAATTAGAACGTATTGGTTTAGATATAGAACCATTTGGTGATAAAATTTTTTGCGTGCGGAACATCCCAACCATGTTAAAACAAAGAGAAGATTGTGCTGAGGCAATTTTAGAATTAAGTTGGGGGGGAGACTTACAAACTGCTCAAATTGCAGTTGCTTGTCGGAGTGCAATTCGTAATGGCACAAAAATGAGTTTACCAGAAATGCAGACCTTATTAGATAATTGGCAACGTACCCGCAACCCGCGCACTTGTCCCCATGGTAGACCAATTTATTTATCTTTGGAAGAATCAGCACTAGCGCGGTTTTTCCGACGTAATTGGGTAATTGGGAAAAGTCATGGGATTTGAAGTATTTTTTAACCGAACGGATGATAATATTCATATATTAGTTGATGAGATAAAAAATTATGTCAACAATGCAACGGGAGTCAGAATTATTGTTAAAGATTAATCAGGGTATTCCGTTAGATATTCAAAAATCTTACAACAATTTAATCGCTAAAAGAGATGTAAAAACTCTTAGCAATGATGAATATAAAGAATTATTGCGCTTAACTGAACAGATTGAAAAACAGCAAGCACAACGGATTGAATATTTAGCAGAGTTAGCGAGTTTAAAAGGAATTTCGCTGAATACGTTGATGGAAAATTTTGTCTTTTTATAATCGCTGAAGTAACTCATCATACTCAGCATGAGTACCTATCCAAAACCAGTAGATATGATCTTCCTCTAATAATCCGAGAACGCGATAGTTGATTCCCACACGAGCGGAGTATATTGGTTGACGCTGACTCACTTTTTTAAACTGAAGACTATTATGATAAGGGTCAAAACGCCACAAGCGGTATGTTTTAGTTGCTTGTTTCCTAACTGTTGCAGGAAGTTGACCAAGTTGCTGACGAAATGTATTTGTTACGCTTGACTTCATGGTTGAGGGGGAAAAACTTCATCGAGAGGAGTAATCTCACCAGATGCTATTTCCTGACGCACCATTTCAGCTATACTATCCCACTGATTATCTGTTGTAGCTGCAAAACGAATTTTCCAACCTTGCTCATTTTTGATTTCTGCGAGAAGACGGGTAGCAATTGCATTTTGTTCTTCTGCTGGTAATTTTTCAATTTCTGAAATAACTTGCTGTAGTAATTCAGTCATGGTTTAGAAATTTGAATTGCCTTTTACTAGCTATGATATCAAGTATTTGAATTAATAATGCGCTTTGCTGCCCTTATGCGCCTCACAACCCCAAAACAAGCGATACTTACGGTAAGCTTCGCTAACTCTCCCTTAATTTACATCTATCAAGCATCTAACACGCTGCTATACTGAGTTTATTTGATTTTACTTGTCAAATTAAGTTAAATTGTCAATAATAGAATTAACTCAATAAATAAATGAAATCAAATGTATATCAAGAAGTTACAAGTATTTAATTATAAGTCTTATTACGACTCTGGAGAAATGGAATTTTCACCAGGTGTCAATATTATTGTTGGACGAAATAATGCAGGTAAAACATCTTTACTTGAGGTGCTGACTTTGGATTTTGAAGATCATCCGCATAGAAGTATCAAGACATTGCCAAATAAAAGTTCGAGGTTAGAAGAAAAATCGAGAATAGAAATTATTTGGAATATTGAAAAAGAAGAATTACTAAGTTTTATGAAACAGATGTCTCCTGATCTTGGTATTCCAGCACCTAAATTAGATGAAAATTATATTGAAATGCTTTCACTGGACTATCAAAATTCTGAGGATTCTCCAGAAGAATATAAAATAAAGTATGGAAAGTATTTATATGGTTGTTTGCTTCGTGACTTGAGTGAATTTAAAACTTTCTTAGAAAATTCGGATTCTATTGATATAAGTTTATGTATTTATAGAAACATCAATTTAAATCATACAAGTCTACAGAAATTACTTAATTTTGAATCGTATAGTTATGATTATAATGAAGATTTTAATGGGAGATTTTATAAAATATTCTTCGACAATAATGAAATGATTATCGAAGATTTTTACCATGATGATTGCGAAGAATCAAAGGGAACAATTAATGAAAGCATTGGTAAGAAACTATTTGATACTTTTGTAAGTCGTATTTATAAGTTTAAAGCTGAACGTTTAAATATTGGTACTTATAAACTTAACATTCAGAGAACTGAAGTTATAACCAAGAGTGAATTAAAACCAGATGCTTCTAATCTTGCTGAAGTTCTTTTTAGATTAAATAGTGAAAATCGTGGAATGTTTGATTATTTTACTGAATTAGTTTCAAATATTCTGCCTGAAATAGAGTCAATTACTGTAGCATTAAGAGATAATTCAGATTTGGAAATACTGGTTTGGAATAAAGATAGTATTAAACATCGTAGAGGTGATTTAGCACTACCTCTATCTTCATGCGGAAGTGGCGTTAGTCAAGTCTTAGCAATTGTATATATCCTAGTTTCTTCTATTCACGAACCTAGAACAATAATTATTGATGAACCACAATCATTTTTACATCCAGGTGCAGCAAGAAAGCTGATAGAGACTATTAAACAATTTCCCCAACATCAATATTTTATTGCTACTCATTCACCAGAAATTATTACAGCAGCTAATCCATCTAATATTATTAAACTGCAATGTGAAAATTGTCAAACAACTGCATTAAGAATAGATACAAAAGATATAGAATCACAAAATGAAATATTAGATGAACTGGGAATTAGATTATCTGACGTTTTTGGTGCTGATAATATCCTTTGGGTAGAAGGTCCGACTGAGGAAAAATGTTTTCCGTTGATATTGGAAGAATTAGCCAAAATTCCCTTGAGGGGGCTTAAAATTTTATCTGTTAATAGTACAGATGCTCTTTTGGATGGAAAACATTCTGATCTTGTTGCTGAAGTATACAAAAAACTTACAACTGGAGCAAGTTTATTTCCACCAGCAATTGGATTTATATTTGATAGAGAAAATAAGACAGAAGCAAAGATTAAAGAATTAGAAAAGAGAAATTTTACATTTTTGAATTTACCCATGTATGAAAATTATTTACTGAATGCAGAAGCCATATCAGCAATAATTAACCAAGAGGCTAAATGGCTAGAGACACCTAAATTCAAGAATATCTGGATATTATTAAGCAGGAAAAAAGCAATTTACTTCCAGGTATCAAAAAAGAAGACGTTTCTGATGATAATTGGTTGTTGAAGATTCACGGGGCGAATATTCTTGAAAATTTGTTTCAAAAATTCTGTCAGAATCTATTAGAATTTAGAAAAACTAAGCATTCTTACAAACTTACCGAATGGCTAATTAAACATCAGCCAGCATTCTTATCTGAACTAGCAAAAGAGTTAAAAGAATGTTTGAGTAAACATAATTAACTAAACATCTTGAATATTTCTCTTGTTCTCTTCCTCTGCGCTCTCTGTGCCTCTGTGGTTCGTTAAAAATTCAATCCCCCTACAAACAACAACTTATAGCCAATTCCGCATTCTTCATCAACGTCTCCTTATCAAGAGTCGAAACCGGATATTGAGGAGTTACCCGCAATAAATTTTCCACCCTCTCCCGCGCTGCTTCCACCACTGCTATATCCAAACTACCATTATTTAAACTAGCAGAAAAATCCTGAGCTATTTTATATGTCCGTTCCAAAGAAGAAGAATTGATATTGCGAGAAACGATAAACAAATCACAACCAGCATGAAAAGCCCGCGCTACCGTTCCCGTTTTCATAAACATTTCTGATACAGCTTTCATATCTAAATCATCGGAAACTATCACACCTTGAAAACCTAACTCTTTTCGTAAAATATCATTTAAAATGATTTTAGATAACGTTGCTGGTACTTGTGGATCAATTTGCGGAAACAAAATATGTGCTGTCATGATTAACGGAATTTGTGCCTGAATTAATGTTTGAAAAGGAATCAATTCCCGGTTTCGTAAATCTTCCCAACTCAAATTTAATATTGGTAATTCCAAATGGGAATCTGTGCTAGTATCTCCATGGCCAGGAAAGTGTTTAGCACAACCTAAAATTCCCTCTTCTCGCAATCCTTGGTAATATTCCCGCACACATTGACTAGTTTTTTCCGGTGTAATTCCAAACGCACGGGGTCCAATAATCGGGTTTTGGGGATTTGAGAAAATATCCGCAACCGGAGACCAAGAAAGATTAATTCCCAGAGATTTTAATTCTCTAGCTGTGGCTTTAGCAACTTCAAAAGCGTGAGATTGTAATAAATAAGCATGAGGGAAACGGGTAATGGGTAAAGGAGTCCGCACTACTCGGCCACCTTCATGATCTAAAGTAGTAAACATGAAATCACGTTCGGTATATTGACGAATTTCATCAATGAGGTTTTTAAAGTTTTCTAACCAAATTGTATAGGGTACACCGTCGAGGAAATTTTTCCCGAAAAAGATGACACCAATGGGTTTTAATTCATTTAATACCCGTTTATCATCATCATTTAAAGTAGTTCCAGAAATACCCAAAATTAGATGATTACCAAAGCTTGGTGATGATTGAGATGTTGACATAATTAGTTTGATTAGTTGTTTTGCAGCTAAACTGGATCAGAATATGGATTCTAACTCTTGTGGGGTGGGCTTCTAGCCCGCCCAAATATATACAAAATATATAAATTAGGTACTTTTTAGCTGATCAATCAAAAGCTCCTGGCAATTTATCATTTTATGATAGCAAATAGATCCACTCTATAAAACTTATCCAAAACTACCCAAGTATAGACATATCTGGATAACGATAATCATAGTACATTCCGGCAAGTTTGTCTACATCTGGCTAGAATTTAAGTTACAGTTTCCAACCCCAACTTCTTCAAGATGTCGGGGATTTAAGGATGATTTTTACTAAAACCGAGAAACCAAGATCTCGCTTTTTGTATTAGCCAGATATTGTGTTTTTGGTGACAATGGTTTCAAGGTCATTTGTGGCGCATTTTGTTGTAAAACCACAGCCTGATAAGCTACGACTCCAGTATGTTCACTATCGAGACAACGAGCCGCTGTTCGAGATAAATCCAGGCTTCTGGGTGCAATGTAGGGGCCACGGTCATTAACACGCACAATTACGGATTTATTATTTTCTAAGTTTGTGACTTTTAAGTATGTATTAAAAGGTAGGGTACGATGGGCAACTGTGAAATCATCTTGATTATATATTTCACCATTTGCTGTTAAGCGACCATGAAAATAGCCGCCATACCAAGAAGCTAATCCAGAAAGTTTTGTGGTTGAAGACTCTAATCCATACATTGCCATTTGTCCTTGTATTAGCGTCAAGGGTTCGGTATGCAGGGCTATGCGGAGATTGTTAGTCCATTCCAGGGCTAATATGTCACCGCTGCGACCAAGTTGAGCGGACAGTTTTCGTTCAATTGCAAATAGTAAGCGAGTACCTACCATGAGGGACGGAGTTTTATCCACTAAACCAGGTTGTATTTCTGTAGGTTGTACTTTTGGTGATTTCACTAATTGCTGTAAGCGGTTTTGTAAAGCATTAGCTGTAATGCGATCAGGGAGTCTAGCAACAAAGTTGTTATTAACCCATACTTCATAATTAGATACACTACGCTTGACAATTAATACTGGTGCATAATCGTAACTGCCATTTTGCTCTACTGCATTGTTAATGACATTAAAGAAGCTTTGGAGCGATCGCACAACAGTAGGAGGTGAAAAATCGAGTTTGGGAACACTAAACTGGGTGAATTTAACTAAGCTGTTGTGCAGCTTGATTGTATAATAGGGTGTTAACTAAATAAGCGATTCCTACGGAGCGCTTCGCTATCGCTAGGGAAGTATGCCAGCAAAAAATCATCTATCTCAAAAGCAGAAGGAAAGGCTATTAAAAACCCTTAAAGAGCAAGAAAATCCCTATATAAGAGAGAAGGTTCTTATTTTATTATTGATGAATGACGGCAAAACTTACCAAGAAATTAGTGATTTTTTAGATATTGCATATCCAACAGTAGCATATTGGGCGGTGCATGGAGATCCTGATAACCTAGAAAGTTTTTTGGATGGAAGAAGAGAAGGTAACTTCCGTAAAGTGACTAAAGAATATGAGAATTTGTTATTAGAAATAATAGAAAAAGAGCCGACAGAATATGGATATGAATTTGGTCGTTGGACAGCAGCTAGATTGGCAACATATCTAGAATCAGCAACAGGAATTAAGTTAAGTGGTTCTCAGGTAGGGAGAATTTTAGCGAAAAAAAAGTACGTTTACCTTTGGGCAAGGTACAGCCTAGAAGACAAACAGAATCCAGAGAAACGGAAATTATTTAAAGAAAAATTAGCAGAATATTTAAAAATAACGAATATTGCTCCAGAGCGTTTACAGGTATGGTTTTGGGATGAAAGTGGATTTAGTTTAAGAGTGATAAGAAGAAAAACATGGGGAAAGAAAGGTAACAGAAAAAAGGTCACAGGACAAAGAAGAAGAGGAAGAGTAAATATTATGGGAGGGTTGCGTTATCATGACAAAAAAAGAATTAATTTTGTGATTAAGAAGGGAAACGCAGATGTTTTTTATGAACAGTTGACATCATTGAATAATTTTCTAAGACAAGAATGGATAGAACAAGGGAATCAAATCGAAAGTTTTGAGAATAATGCTGCCAAAATAGTTATTATCTTAGATAATGCTAGTTTTCATAAAAGAAAAGATATTTTAGCTCAGATTGAAGCAAAAATGCCAAATATTATTTTGGAATTTTTACCACCATATAGTCCAGATTATAATTTAATTGAACTGGTTTGGCATTCCGCAAAAGAATATATAGCTCATAGATTATTTGAATCCGTATCACAGCTAGAAGAATTGTTAAATAAATTGCTAAATGAAGGAGGTCTTATTATTAAATGGGAGCGCAAAATTAAAAATAAAGGTAATGCAGTTTATTAAATTTAGCTGCGTAACAGCTTAATACAGAGTTAGTAACATTTTTCCAAGGAGTTTGTGCAGCTATATTTTCTGGCACAGGGGAACAAAATTTTGTTTCTTTGGCCTTGAATGTTGTCAAATCTGGGATAATGGCGGCATCTCGATGTGATGCTAATTGTTTATTTATCCAATCAAAAGTGAAGAGAGTTTTTGATATGAAGATTTTTTGCCAAGCATTTTTATGTTGTTGAGCATTTGTCAAAAATTGATGCTGATCCTTGACTAAATTAGCTGTAAATTGTGTTGGGGATGCCAACCCCATTGGTAAAGCTGTCAACATGAAAGTACCACCCGTAAAGGATGTTAACCATAGTATTCCGTTTGATATCATAGTTTAGTTATTGTGGAAATAGATGCTAAATTTCCGGGTAAATATGCCCAGATTAAACAAAAAAGGTTTTATTAAACAAGAGACAAATTTTTGGTAATTACATAATTAAATTTCAGATTTAATGATGATTAAACTGTCTGGGATCATCATATAACGCCATGGCTATTTAAATTGATAAGAATTTTAAATATATTTGCGGTAATTAGGAGTATTTCCCAAATTTTTGCTTATTAATGCTCATAATTTTCGCTATTTAGCTTACTGATTTAGAGACATAATTTACGTCTAAATACATAAATCAAAAACTGGCTTTTGTATTTGTAATCAGCAGTTAGCCGAAAAAATGCACGGATGGAAATTGAGATATAAACTACACCAAATATTTTTCTATAAAAAATATTTAGTTAATTAAATTACTTAATGTGTAAGTAAATTACATAGTTAGTGGCAGTGGGGGGAAATTTTTTAGGAGGTAATTCAGAGAGGAAACGGCAAATGTAAAGGATTGCAACGTATAATGAGAACGACAAAACAATTAAGAAATATTAAAGAACAGTAGGTTAAATGCAAGTAGCATTCACGAAGTGCAGCGTAGCCATCGCAGGAGGGGGTCTAGCAGGACTTTCCTGTGCAAAATATCTAACGGATCAAGGTTACACCCCCATTGTTTTGGAGCGTCGAGACGTAATTGGGGGGAAGGTGGCCGCGTGGAAGGATGCTGATGGTGATTGGTACGAAACGGGGCTGCACATTTTTTTTGGGGCCTATCCCAATATGTTGCAGTTATTCAAAGAATTAGACATTGAAGATCGGTTGCAGTGGAAAGAACACACAATGATCTTTAATCAACCTGATTCCCCAGGAACTTACAGCCGTTTTGATTTCCCAGATTTACCGGCACCTATAAATGGTGTCATTGCCATTCTGAGAAACAACGATATGCTAACCTGGGCGGAGAAAATCAGTTTTGGTATCGGGTTACTACCAGCCATACTGCAAGGGCAAAAGTACGTGGAAGAAATGGACAAATATTCTTTCCGGGAGTGGTTGCAAAAACAAAACGTTCCGCCCCGGGTAGAAAAAGAAGTATTTATTGCTATGTCCAAAGCTTTGAACTTCATTAACCCAGAGGAAATTTCTGCCACGGTCTTATTAACAGCCTTGAATCGCTTCCTGCAAGAGAAAAACGGCTCAAAAATGGCCTTCCTAGACGGTTCACCCACAGAAAGATTGTGTCAGCCAATTATTGACCACATTACTGAAAGGGGTGGTGAGGTACGTCTGAATGTGCCTTTAAAAGAGATTTTACTCAATGAGGATGGAACTGTTAAAGGATTCCTATTGCGGGGCTTGAACGGGGCAGAAGATGAAATACTCACAGCGGATATTTATGTATCTGCCCTACCTGTTGACCCTTTAAAGCCGATTTTACCCAATGCGTGGAAAGAAATGCCATTTTTCCAACAATTAAACGGTTTAGAAGGTGTACCAGTGATTAATGTTCATATCTGGTTTGATCGCAAATTAACAGATATTGATCATCTACTATTTTCCCGGTCTCCACTCCTGAGCGTTTATGCTGACATGAGTAATACTTGTCGTGAATATGCCAATCCTGACCGTTCAATGTTGGAATTAGTTCTAGCACCAGCCGCAGATTGGATATCTAAATCCGATGAGGAAATCGTCGCTGCAACTATTAGCGAATTAGAAAAACTCTTTCCCCAACACTTTGGGGGAGATAATCCTACAAAAATACTGAAATATCATGTGGTGAAAACACCGCGTTCAGTTTACAAAGCTACCCCAGGTCGCCAAGAGTACCGTCCTTCCCAACAAACCCCCATTTCTAATTTCTATCTGACTGGGGATTATACAATGCAACGTTATCTCGCCAGTATGGAAGGGGCGGTACTTTCTGGTAAACTAACAGCGCAGGCCATTTCTCAAGCGCTGACGGTAGCAAATCCCTCTCACCTGCAAACGCCAACCCGACCGCCCGCCACGAATGCTGCAACTGCCTGATTCCCCCCCGCGCATGAAAACGCTGGTCTCTATAGATGAGTCATACAAGCTTTGTCGGGAACTCACTGCTAAGTACGCTAAGACTTTTTATTTGGGTACAATGCTGATGAGTCCGGCCAAGCGTCAATCTGTTTGGGCAATTTATGCCTGGTGTCGCCGTACAGATGAATTAGTGGATGGTCCTGCCTCCGCTATCACCACGCCAGAAACCCTAGAACTATGGGAAAATCAACTGGAGGCGATTTTTGCGGGCTGCCCTTTGGATAATTTTGATGTAGCGTTAGTAGATACCCTCCAACGCTTTCCTTTAGACATTCAACCCTTTCGGGATATGATTGCTGGTCAGCGCATGGATTTGCATCGTAGTCGCTATGAAACTTTTGAGGATTTATACCTCTACTGCTACCGGGTAGCGGGAACTGTAGGTTTGATGTCAACAACGATTATGGGTGTAGATAATAGCATCTATACAGCCCCTTGGCATCAAAACCAACAGCCCTATCTTCCCATAGAAGAAGCGATCGCTTTGGGAATTGCTAACCAACTTACGAACATCCTCCGTGATGTCGGTGAGGATGCCCGTCGCGGCCGCATCTATATTCCCTTGGAAGATTTGGCCAAATTTAATTACACTGAGGAAGAATGTATCCAGGGCGTAGTTGATGACCGCTGGCGTTCACTGATGCGGTTTCAAATTGATCGCGCCCGTCAATTCTATATTCAAGCAGATAAAGGTATTAGTTATCTCGCTGCTGATGCTCGGTGGCCTGTCTGGTCTGCATCTATGCTCTATGAGCAGATTTTAGAAATGATTGAGCGCAATGATTATGATGTGTTCAGTCAGCGAGCTTATGTTCCTCAATGGAAAAAGTTACGCACCTTGCCGGCAGCCTGGATGCGATCGCAAGTGCTATAACTTGTTTATTGGTCATTGGTCATTGGTCATTGGTCAATGGTCAATGGTCATTTAATTTTTTAACAAAATAACTATTGACAAGCCCAAAAACTTCTGATAACATTGTTAAACATGACTGGAGAGGTGGCTGAGTGGTCGAAAGCGGCAGATTGCTAATCTGTTAAGGGATTATATCCCTTCGAGGGTTCGAATCCCTCCCTCTCCGTTTTTATCAAGAATCGCCGCAATACCCCATCCCTCTTTAGGGTGGGGAGCGTCAAAGCTAGTGGAATTAAGGGGTTGGTTTCAACCTACCGCTACCACGACCTTCTTTTTTGGTGTTCATAAAAAATTAGATTTCCTCAAATCCAAAAACGTTGATTTCTGACACCCTGTATTTTATTTAAGGACTAAAATATTTAGTCTTTTAAGCATCTTTAACTTGACTTGCAAAATTGCTAAAGCGGACAATGGAATTTAGCAGGGATGTATATTCCTGGGCGTTGATATGATAATTTTCGTTAAACTCATGCAACAATTGAATGATTGCAAAAGTTGTAGATTCTAGTTTTGCTCTTTTTCTAGCCGCTCTAACAGCCTGAGACTTACTATGATAAACATGATTATCGCTAATACCGATTTGCTCATCTTCTATCCAACACTGAAAAATGTAACCTTTTGATGATGGTATGATTTCAATTAACCAACCATAATATGGGTACTGTAATTTCATGTTTTTTTCCCTAGTGACATCCATCTATGTTTAACCTCCTTTATTCACATCTGAACAGAACAACATTATAGAACCTATATATGCAATTACCGTGCAGGATTTGTGCAAAATTTGTGCAGATGAAAATACAGTCCCTTGCTTGTAAAATATTAGGTAAAATAAAAACTCTATCTCAAGAGGTATTATTCCTCTTTGAGACGATAACCTAAGCCATGAACTGTTTGAATTAAATCTTCTGAAGCACCTATAACTCTGAGTTTTTGACGCAGAGAACGAATGTGAGACCTAAGAGTTTCTTCTGCGGGAGAGTCGTCTATTGACCAAACTTGTTCAATAATACCAGAACGACTTAATACTCGTCTGCCATTGGCCATCAATAATTCTAAAATAGCAAATTCTTTTGCAGTTAAGGAAATGGTGTAAGTATCATAAGTAGCTTCATAGGTACTTTGATTCAAATGTAGTTTACCCCAGGATAAACCGACTGTAATTGTCGAATTACCGCGTCTGAGTAAAGCGCGGATACGAGCCATTAATTCTTCTAAGTCAAATGGTTTGGAAACATAATCATCCGCACCCGCGTCCAAGCCAGCAATTTTGTCCGATATTGTATCACGGGCTGTTAACATGAGGACGGGTACACCTGAATTGCGATATGCTGGGTTGGTGGTGCTAGTATTACGTAAGCGTTGACAGAATTTCATTCCGTCCAGTTTGGGTAGTGTGACATCTAGAATAAATAAATTATACTTCATAGACTCGGCTAAATCCCAAGCTTCTTCGCCGTCTCTAGCTACATCTACGATATAATGGCGGTTGGTTAAAGCTTCTGTTAATACCTCTGCTAATTGAGTATCATCTTCAACGATGAGAATTCGCATGATTATAAATTAGTATTTTATGAAATGGTCTTTACAAGGAAAATGGATTGCTGTAGGGTTTACTTTCACCCTTTTACTAATGAGTTTAGTTGTATTTGCTTCATTTAAGAATACATCTGAAATTAAACAAAGTGCTAATAGAGTGAATCATACTTACAAAACTCTGAATACGTTAACAAATTTTTATGCAGCAATGACGGTTGCAGAATCAGCGCGACGGGGGTATATTTTTATGGGAAGTAAACAGGATTTAGAACGGTATGAAAATGCGTTGATAAATATACATCATGGACTAAAATTGCTACAGAAGCAGATACATTTTAGCAGGAGTCAACAAGAAAGATTTACAATTTTTAACGCTTTGGTAAATCAAAGATTAGCCCTTTTAGAACAATCTATACAACTTTATCAAAAAGATAAAAATGCCATACAATCTCAAACTGAGATCACAGAGCGCAGTGTCAAAATCAGGGAACAAATTCTACCACTAATTTCTGACATTAAAGCGGAAGAACAAGATTATTTACAAAACTCTCTCCAAGAATCTGAATATATTATTCATTCAAGAATAGTCATAGAAATTTTGGCGACAATTTTAATTATTGTAGTCATTTCTGGTTTATGTATTATGCTTGAGCGTCAATGGGTAAAGCGTGATAAAATTAAATCTTTAGAATCTTCTCTATTTCAAGAAAAGAAAATTGGAGAAATGAAAGTTCAGATATTTTCTATGGTATCTCACGAATTTCGCACACCTTTGAGTGTGATTTTACTTTCTGCTCAATTATTAAGAGAATCTCTTAAGGATGTTATCAATGAAATACAATTTAAAAATCTCTCTCGTATTCAATACTCGGCTAAATTAATGAATCATATGTTAACTGATATATTAACTTTAACAAGAGCAGAAGCAGGTAAGTTGGATTGTAAAACTCAATTAATCAATATAGAAGATTTTTGTTTAAATTTGGTTGAAGATATACAAGTTTTTAATCCAGTAACCCATAAAATTATATTTATTAACGAAAGCGGAATTTTTCGGGGATATTTAGATGAAAAACTCCTATATTCTATGCTCACAAATTTACTATTAAATGCTATTAAATATTCAGATATTGGTAGTCAAATATCCTTGATTTTAAAATCAGAACCCAAATTTATCATCTTTCAAGTAATAGACAAAGGTATAGGAATTTCCCTGACAGAACAACAGAAAATATATGAGCCTTTTTATCGTTGTCAAAATGTTGATAATATCGTGGGAAGTGGTTTAGGATTATCTGTAGTCAAAAAATGCGTAGAATGTCATCAGGGAGAAATTAATTTAGAGAGTCAAGTAGGAATTGGGACAATTTTTACGATTAAAATTCCCCATCCCAATATAGGATAGGGATAATTATCAAAAATTCTGCTAAAGTAACAATAAATTAGCAAATTTATATCTATGGATAATAATGATTTAGCTTTTACCCCAGCTTTAGAGTTAGCGCAATTAATTCGACTGCGGGAAGTTTCACCCCTAGAGTTGGTAGAAGTATATTTAGAACGCATTGAACGCTTAAACCCCCAATTGGGAAGTTATTTCACAGTTACGGCAGATTTAGCCGTTGCTGATGCTAAAATTAAAACAGAATTACTCACAACAACTTCAGAATTACCCCCATTTTTTGGTGTACCAATTTCTATTAAAGACTTAAATGCAGTTGCAAATGTGACTTGTACTTATGGCAATTCAGCCCTGTTAAATAATATCGCTAATGACGATGATGGTGTAGTTACCAAAATTAAACAAGCTGGGTTTATTATTCTTGGCAAAACCGCTACTTCTGAATTAGGTTCTTTTCCTTACAGTGAACCTACGGGATTTCCTCCAGCTAGAAACCCTTGGAATTTGGCATATACTCCTGGTGGTTCTAGTGGTGGTGCCGCAGCATCGGTAGCAGCGGGATTAAGTGCGATCGCTCAAGGTTCAGATGGTGGTGGTTCGATTCGTGGTCCTGCGGCTTGTTGTGGCGTAGTTGGAATTAAACCCGCTAAAGGTAGAGTTACTAAAGCCCCTGTAGGTGAAAACTTAGGTGGTATTGCTGTGGATGGACCCATTGCCCGTACCGTAGCTGACGCAGCGGCGATGTTAGATGTTATATCTGGATATGTCACAGGTGATCCCTATTGGTTATCAGATCCACAGCCATCCTTTCTGAATGCAACTGAGGTTAAATTAAATCCTCTGAAAATTGCTTTTAGTACCAAGATCATGCCTTTCGGAGAAGCTGACATAAATTGTCAACAGGGAGTATTAAAAACAGTCCAGTTATTAGAACAATTTGGACATCAAATTACGGAACAATACCCAGATTTTAGTCGCTTAATTGAACCATTTAAAGTAGTTTGGCAAGCAGGAGTAGCAGTTGCAGGAATTCCCTCAGCAGCCTTGCAACCATTAAACCGCTGGTTATTAGCAAAAAATGGTTCTGTAGGTGAATATCTGCAAGCACTAGCCCAAATGCAGATTGTCTCCCGGCAGATTGTCGCGTTTTTTAATACCATAGATGTATTAGTATTACCAGTTTATCTCCATTCTCCGATTCGCGTGGGAGAATGGGCAGATTTGAGTCCAGAAGAGACATTTGCTAAAATTGTCCATTGGGTTGCCCCTTGTCCTGTTGCAAATGCTACCGGATTACCTGCGATCGCCTTGCCGATGGGTTTCGATAATAACGGTTTACCCATAAGTGTACAATTAATTGGTAAACCTGCGGCCGAGTCTACTTTAATTAGTCTAGCAGCCCAATTAGAAGCGGCCAACCCTTGGATTCAACATCGGCCAGCACTTTAAGTCAAAATCGTCAAAATCAGGATTTACAGGATTTGAGAACTGACAGGATGAGAATTAAAATATATCTTCAGAAAATTTTTCAATGGTAGGATGAAAATCCTGCCCCTTTCCTTCATATTGGCTCAAATTTAGATATAGCATTGATAGCCCTTTGTAAGCTTGGGGAACATAACTTAGCTACTTCCATTTGCCAGTAGTTATTAACAAAGTAAATTAACTGTCCATTATAGTCTCTACCTACCTTTGCTGTGCTATTAGACCGTGGAACTATAGCCTCATGTAATTCACGGTTTCTAGATTTTCTGGCAATATTAATCAATGTTTGTTTTGGATCACTAATTTCGTCTACATTTTGAGGAATCAATGTTTGTGAAACTCCTAAGAATTTGGCAAAGCTGTCACTATCAGCTAAAAGCCATGCTTCTACTTCCCTAACAGCAATACGAAACAAAAGATTAGGATGTTTCGTATATGGTAGCCATTCCTGAATTAGTTCCTGTGGACACTCTGCTCTGTCAAGGTCTGTTAAAACTATATAAGGTGTTCCTTGAGCAGCATTATTAAATCCTTTGATATTTTTCTTAAGATAGCCGAAACCATGTTTAGAATAACAATTACCCACTATATAACGGCGATTTGACTGGTGTAAAATTGTCCGCAATACAGCTTCACTCAGTGGGTCTTCAACAGCTAAATTAATAGGTATTAAATCCACTATAAATGAATCTCCAATTGATTAATCTCAGATGGTTTAGTTAATGGCAATACGGCTTCAGCTATGCTTAAACCGCCTTCTAGCAGATCACGTACATTATCAATTGAAGATGCTGTAGTAACTTTAGTCCCTTCTAAGCTCGGTGTTAAAAGTAATATTTCTTCACCCCCAATTCCCTCGTCTTCGAGTAGATCCGCGCTATGTGTAGTGAGTATTATTTGTCTTTTTTTCTGACGTTGAATTCGATACATTAAAGAAGGTAATTTTTTAACTATTGCTGCATTTAAAGATAACTCTGGTTCTTCAAGAAGCAGCAGTGAATCACTTTCTAGTAATGACCACAGCAAGCCAATTAGACGTAATGTTCCATCTGAAAATTGATCTTCTCTTTGTTTGCCGGCTTGAGGTCGCCAATGCTCATATACTGCTTCTAAATGAGGAACACCCATTTCATCTTTTATATCAGTAAGATGTTTCAATTGGGGAACAGCAGAACGCAAAGCATTTTCAATCTTTGTTAGTCGAGATTTGCGAATCTTTTCACGAGTTTTGGTAATGCGTTCTAGAAAACTTCTGCCAAAAGGATCTTCTGAAATTCCCGGTCCAGAAAACACCTCTGGATAACGAAGTAACTGCGGTACAAGGTGTAGATAGAGAACTGATTCAAAAAACTTAGCAATTTCTCGAAAATTACCATTAGCACTAATTTGCTCCAAGTGGGTCTGTGTTCGTTGTAATTCATCTTTTTCATCGTCTATATCTGGTCTATCAACTATTATTTCATTTCCCTTCCATACACGCTCGTAGGCTAAAATAGGTTGACGATAACCTCTAGTTTGTTGTGTTATGCCAATAGCATATTTCCATATAGGTTGATGACTAGAATAATCAGACAGGTGTACTTCAATTTCAATTTTGGGATTTTGCCGCGCTGACAAACAACGAATTTTAGATACTCCTCCACGCTCTTTTACCGCTGTTTGTAAACCACCTCCAGGTTTGGCAATGTCACGTAAAAAGCGAAATACATCCAGAAAATTAGATTTACCACAGGCGTTAGGACCAATTATAAAAACTCTGTCTCCTAATCCAACATCAACTGACAGAAAATTACGCCAATTCTTGAGTATTATATGAGAAATAAACATTATGAATAAAGATAAGATTGCAGCAGACCTATCTTTTTATTTTATCATAGCTATTTTCCAGGTAGCAATCCCTAAATAGAGATTAAGAGGTAATTGATGATTACCAATCACCTCTTTGACAATTATCCGAAATTAAGCTTTCTTCAACCAACTAAACATAGCGCGTAAATCCTTACCGACTGCTTCAATAGGATGTTCAGCTTCTTGACGACGCATAGCAGTAAAACCAGGTTTACCCGCTTGGTTTTCTAAGACAAATTCCCGCGCAAATTGTCCAGATTGAATTTCGCTGAGGATTTTCTTCATTTCCGCTTTAGTTTGAGAGGTGACAACACGGGGACCACGAGTATAATCACCATATTCGGCGGTATTAGAAATACTATCACGCATTGTTGCTAAACCACCTTCTACGACCAAATCAACAATTAATTTGACCTCATGTAGACATTCAAAATAAGCTAGTTCTGGTTGATATCCTGCTTCTACCAGGGTTTCAAAACCGGCTTTAATTAAAGCACTCAAACCACCACATAATACCGCTTGTTCCCCAAATAAATCCGTTTCGGTTTCTTCCCGGAAAGTGGTTTCTAAAATACCCGCCCGTGTACCACCAATACCTCTAGCATAGGCCATAGCGCGATCGCGTGCTTTACCGGTTGCGTCTTGATAAACTGCGAATAATGCAGGTACACCTTGTCCTTGTTCGTAAGTACGACGGACTAAATGTCCGGGTCCTTTAGGTGCAACCATGACGACATCAACATCAGCGGGGGGGATAACCTGTGCAAAATGGATATTAAAGCCGTGTGCAAAAGCTAAAACGTTTCCAGCCTCTAAATTTGGTTCAATTTCGGTTTTATAAATTGTTTTTTGGACTTCATCAGGTAATAAAATCATGATGAAATCAGCAGCTTTAGCTGCGTCAGCCACATTTTTTACAGTCAAGCCGGCAGCTTCGGCTTTCGCTGTGGACTTACTACCGGGATATAATCCCACAATCACATTAACACCGCTATCTTTTAGATTGAGCGCGTGAGCATGACCTTGAGAACCATAACCAATAATAGCAACAGTCTTACCCGCTAAAAGATCTAAATTAGCATCTTCATCATAATACATACGCGCCATAGAAGCATCTCCTGTCCGCAAAGGTTGTTGTGAAATTGGCAGAATTTTGATTCTATCGCAAATTGGGGAACTCTTAACAGACAGGAATTTCTTTCTTCCCCTTGACTCCTGACTGGGTGTAGTCCTTGCGTCCTTACCTCCTCACAAATCCCCTACTTTTACTTTTTTTTTCAGAAGTTCAAGATAAACAGAAATAATTATGACAATTTTGATACAAATTTGTTAAGAATAGTTACAACACCTGTTATCGAAGGAAATATCTGTTATGGTTGATCTGTCTGACAAAAAACCAGTCCATCAAGTCGTGATTATTGGCGGTGGTTTTGGTGGCTTATATGCTGCTAAATCTTTAGCCAAGGCCAATGTACAAATCACCCTCATTGATAAACGCAACTTTCACCTCTTTCAACCACTGCTGTACCAAGTCGCTACGGGTTCTTTATCCCCAGCAGATATCTCCTCTCCTTTGCGTTCTGTCCTCAGCAAAAGCAAAAATACAAAGGTATTGTTGGGTGAAGTTCATGATATTGACCCCAAAGCTCAGAATGTGATAGTCAAAGGGGAATCTGTCCACTATGATACCCTAATTGTCGCCACAGGGGCAAAGCATTCCTATTTTGGTAAGGATAACTGGGAAGAATTTGCACCTGGTTTAAAGACTGTTGAGGACGCTATTGAAATGCGTCGGCGGATTTTTATGGCTTTTGAAGCGGCTGAAAACGAAAGCGACCCCATTAAACGCCAAGCTTTATTAACTTTTGTAATTGTCGGCGGTGGTCCAACTGGAGTAGAATTAGCAGGAGCAATTGCAGAATTAGCCACTAAAACCCTCAAAGAAGATTTTCGCAACATTGACACATCAGAAACCAGAGTTTTATTATTAGAGGGTTTAGATCGTGTTCTTCCTCCCTTCGCACCTGAATTATCTCAGACAGCAGAAGTATCATTAAAGGCTTTGGGTGTAGATGTGCAAACCAAAACCTTAGTAACACATATTGAAAATGATATTGTTACAATCAAACAAGGTGATGAAGTCAAAGAAATTGCAGCTAAAACCGTATTGTGGGCTGCTGGTGTAAAAGCTTCACCTATGGGTAAGGTGTTAACGGATAGGACTGGAGTGGAAAGCGATCGCGCTGGTCGTGTTATAGTAGAACCGGATTTGAGTATTCAGGGATATTCTAACATCTTTGTAGTTGGTGATTTAGCCAACTTCTCCCATCAAAATGATAAACCCTTACCGGGAGTTGCACCAGTGGCCATGCAGGAAGGGGAATATGTAGCTAAACTGATTCAAAAACGCCTCCAAGGTGAAACATTACGCCAGTTTAAATATGTAGATAGAGGTAGTTTAGCAATGATTGGTCAACACGCCGCAGTTGTTGATTTAGGATTTATTCAACTCCGAGGTTTCTTTGCGTGGTTCGTGTGGTTATTCATTCATATCTACTTCCTCATAGAATTTGACAACAAGTTAGTAGTCATGATTCAATGGTTATGGAATTATTTTACCCGTAATCGTAGTGCCAGATTAATTACAGGTAAAGAAGCCATTGCACCTATCCCAATTGTAAATAATCAGAGTCACACGCCAATTGTCACCAAAAAGCCGTTAAATGTGTAGTTGCTCACTCGTTCCCAGTCTCCGGCTGGGAATGCCCTCTAGAGGCTCTGCCTCCTAATATTCCATCATTATAGAAATAGAAAATCTATCTTTAGGATTGTTAAGAATGTATCAAACAGATCCGCCACTTTCCCCTAAAGAAATATTGTTAGGGTAAGTGGTTTAAAGATTAAAATAACAGTGTAGAATTAGGAGATTTTGGTAATGGCTTTAACAATTTTAGATGAGCAATTAGAAAGTATTCAGCTTTCGGCTGAGGTTCAGGAAAAAGCTTTACAAAAAGCTAAAGAAGGTTATGTAATGACATTATTAGAGGTAGGAGAAATTAGTAGTGGCAGGGCTGGTAAAATTCTTGGTGTTTCTCGTTTAGAGGTAATAGAAATGATGAAAAAATGGGGTATTTCTCTTTTTGATGATTCTCAAAATTTGGAGGAATTACGTCAAGAAGTCGAACAGGCAGAGTTAATTTTAAATCAGCAGATTTATTAAATGATTATTGTTTCTGATACTACGCCAATTAGCGAGTTAGCAAAAGTGAATCATCTTAATTTGTTGCCAAAACTTTTTGGTAAAGTTGTGATTCCCCAAGGTGTATTTGATGAATTGCAAGTAGGTGAGCATCCAGCCGCAAAACTTGTTCAGAATTTGTCTTGGTTGGAGGTTGTAACGGTAGATAATCAGCAGTTGGTTAGGGAGTTACAACAATCGTTTAAGTTAGATTTAGGAGAGTCAGAAGCTATTGCTTTAGCAGAAGAAATTAGTGCTTCTGGGTTATTAATTGATGAAAGGGCTGCCAGGAAGGTTGCTATGGCTCAAAAGTTACCTCTAATTGGGACTGTGGGGATTTTGCTGTTAGCGAAGCGTCGGGGTTTGTTGGATAGTGTTAAGGATGTTTTAGATGAAATGCAAGAACAGGGAATGAGAATTTCAGATCGGCTTTATGTGCAGGTTTTGACTTTAGCACAGGAAAAAGACGGGGAATAATATGCAAATATTGCATTTCTAAACCGAATCATCTTGCGACATAATAGAAATAGAAATTCTATCTTTAGGATTGTTAAGAATGTATCAAACAGATCCGCCACTTTCCCCTAAAGAAACATTACCGACAATGTATGATCTTCCTAGCGAAGACCCGGAGGAACCTGGTTTACCAGATCAATTTCATTTATTCCAACCACAATTATTAGCAGAAACATTCCGTCCACCAAATTATCCTAGCGACCAAATATTTACAGGAAGTGATCTGAATCTTTATTATGATTTGCGTCATCCTTCATGGTATAAACGTCCAGATTGGTTTGCAGTCTTAGGTGTACCATATCTGTATGAAAACAAAGATTTGCGGTTAAGTTATGTAGTTTGGCAAGAAGCAGTTAATCCTTATATTGTCGTTGAATTACTCTCACCAGGAACAGAAAAAGAAGACTTAGGGCAAACATTAAGAGATGTAGAAAAACCTCCTGGTAAATGGGAAGTTTACGAACAAATTTTAAGAGTACCCTATTACGCTATCTTTGATCGTTATAAATCTGAATTTAGAATGTTTCAGTTAACAGGCGCTCGTTATGCTGAAGTAAACTTATCAGATTTTCGGTTTTGGATTCCCGAAATAAAATTAGGTTTAGGAGTGTGGCAAGGAAGTTATAAAACTGTGGAAATGCCTTGGTTACGTTGGTATGATCAAGACGGTAATTGGATGTTAACCAGCACAGAAGAGGAAAAACAAAAAGCTGAACAAGAAAAACAAAAAGCTGAACGAGAAACACAAAAGTTAGAACAAGAAAGGCAAAAAACCCAAAGATTAATTGCCCAACTGCGTGCGCTTGGTGTTGAACCTGATTTAGAATAAACAAAATCTCACATCTTCTCGTTCTTCTCGTTCCCAGTCCTAGACTGGGAACGGGGGACACTTGGGGAGTAGAAAGTGGATTATAACTCCAGATTAAGCAATAATCACAAAATCGTTAGCAGTCAAAGGATCTACAACTGCAAACTCACCACCAGTACCAAAACCTGCTGTAGCACCATCTTGGTTATAGAAGAGACTACCGCTGGTTAGACTATAAACAATCCTGGCCTCGCTATCTCCTGCGAATTCATCATCTTCAACATAGTCAAAGTCTGACAGATCGCTCAATCCTGTACCGACATCACTGGTTAGAAAATCAAATACGGTTTTACTCAGAACTAACTGGTCAACTCCCGTGGAGAAGTCAGCAATGATGTCTACTCCATTATCAGTTGTATTAAAAGGATTATCTCCACTGAATACGAACTGGTCAATACCAGCGCCACCAAACAAATTGTTACTACCCAGACCACCCGTGAGGGAGTCATCATCATCTCCACCACTCAAGGAGTCATCACCATCTCCACCAAACAAGAAGTCATTACCAGTACTTCCATTGAGGATGTCATTACCTAGACCACCTTCTAAGGTGTTGTCCAGACTATTGCCAATGAGGCGGTCATTACCATCACCACCGATTGCGTTTTCAATCGTGTCTGCGTTTAATACAACTTTTGTGTTTGTATTAGCATCAACGGTTTGACCAAAGCTGGTACCCAGATTCAGACGGATATTAGCAGACGTACCAGCAAAGCTAATGGTATCTACTCCAGATCCATCTGTAATGGTGTCCCTACCCAGTCCAATGTCATCGATGGTGAAAATATAAGTATCATTACCAATACCACCATTGAGGGTGTCATTACCTAGACCACCATCAAGAGTGTCATTACCTGCACCACCATTAAGGGTGTTATTAGCACCGTTACCAGTGATAACGTTATCACGAGTGTTACCTGTACCGTTCGCTGCTGCTGTTCCTGTCAGTGTCAGGTTTTCGATCTGGGCTAGGGCGGCAATCGCAATAGTGAAGGTGGCACTAGATTCAATGGTATCTATACCTCCGTTGGCAAGTTCGGTAATAGTGTCAGTTGTGCTATCTACAACGTAAATATCATCGCCTAAACCACCAACCAAGGTATCTCTACCCGCACCACCATTGAGGGTGTCATTACCTAGACCACCATTAAGGGTGTTATTAGCACTGTTACCAGTGAGGAAGTTATCAAGCGCATTACCTGTACCGCTAATCGCTGTTGCTCCTGTCAGTGTCAGGTTTTCCACGTTAGCAGCAATAGTGTAAGTAACACCAGATCGAACGGTATCTATGCCTTCGTCGGGATTTTCTCTAATGGTGTCAGTGGTGCTATCTACAACATAGATATCATCGCCTGCACCACCAACCAAGATATCTGTACCAGCACCACCATCAAGAGTGTCACTACCCGCACCACCATTGAGGCTGTCATTGCCTCCACCACCATTGAGGCTGTCATTGCCCAACAATCCATTGAGGGTGTCATTGCCCAACAATCCATTGATGGTGTCATTACCATTAGTACCATTGAGAATGTTATTACTATTAGTACCATTGATCAGAGTCGGAGTGACGGATTGTCTGATTTCAATGATGCCTCGGAAAGTAAAGTTACTATTATTGGGGTAATCATTCCATTGACCAGCAGCACCGAAATTCATCACCACATAATCTTCACCCGGTTCTGGTCCGCCATTATCTGGTTGAGTGGGAATACCTGTTGTACCGGGAAACCAGTTAGTGTAAGTATATGTTTCATTACTTGCCCACTGGAACTGGCCTTCTGTTACTTTATCTGTCAAGCCAATCCATAGTTGTTCAGTACCACCAAAGGTACTGACTAACCAATCTTGCTCTGCTTGTGAGTTAATAGTCACAAGATTTCCGCCTGCATTTAGGGCTTCAGCTTGAGCTTGTTCCCATGTAGAGCGGGTTGAGGTGAGGCGATAGGTACTGCCGTTATAATCGGGCATGAGGATGATCCTGTATATTATAGATAGACATTGACCAAATTCAAATATGTATTTTCCAAAATCTTGATAGAGAAATTCCCTCTGCAAGGATTCTGGATTGTACATTTTTTTTCGGATATGCCTAAAGATTGCACGCCCATGATATCATACCAATGACTGAGTTTTGTACCGAGTTTATACTGAACTTACACCGAGTTATAGTATACTCAAGTAGTATATAGTATTCGGACAGACAAGGATGCCAAACCCACAAAAAAACCCTATCTACCAGGACACACAGTTGCCAATGTGGTTGTGTAATGGGATGCACTGAGCAGTTTAGCAAGCTGACTGTGACAGTTGCCGAAGTGGCCGGGGTTTGTATCCGATTTTTTTCGGTCAAATTGATAATAAGGACATAAAAAGTAAACTGATGAATACCATAGTATCTACCCTAACTTCTATTCTCAGCACTGAAAATGCTGTTATCTCCTGGGAAAATCTCGCCCCCACCCAAAAGCAGAATCTACAACAGAGTATAGACTCTAAAAGTTATCCCATTTGCGTCGTTTATCCCCATAGCCAGGCGGAATTAGCCGCAGTTATCACCACCGCCAACCGCCATCAATGGCGTGTTCTCGCCTGTGGTAGCGGTAGTAAAATTAATTGGGGTGGTTTAGCTAAAAATATTGATATTATTGTTAGTACCGAACGTATTAACCAACTCATAGAACACGCTGTAGGTGATTTAACTGTTACCGTGGAAGCAGGAATGAAATTTGCCGAAATTCAGGAAATTTTAGGAAAATCTGGACAAACTTTAGCCTTAGATCCAGCCTTCCCAGAATCAGCTACCATTGGTGGTATTGTTGCTACTGCTGATACAGGTTCTCTGCGTCAACGTTATGGTGGTGTGCGTGACCAACTTTTAGGTATAACTTTTATCCGCGCTGATGGAGAAATCGCTAAGGCTGGGGGACGAGTTGTCAAGAATGTGGCGGGTTATGATTTAATGAAGTTATTTACTGGTGCTTACGGTACTTTAGGTATTATCACTCAAGTCACTTTGCGAGTTTATCCCATCCCTGAAACTTCGGGAACGGTGCTATTAACTGGTAAACCTGAAGCCATATCTTCAGCAGTGAGAATTTTACAAAATTCAGAATTAACACCAACTCAAGTTGATTTATTATCAAGTAAGTTGGTGACTAGTTTAGCTTTGGGAACGGGAATAGGTTTAATTACCCGGTTTCAAAGTATTCATGAAAGTGTCGAAGAACAATCGAAACGACTTTTAGCAATTGGTGAAAAGTTAGGTTTAGAAGGGGTGATTTATCAAGGAGTTGAGGAGTCTAATTTATGGCAACAATTACCAAACAAAATATATGATTATCTCACAGAATCTACAATTACTTGTAAAATAGGAGTGTTACCAACTGCTGCGGTGGAGATTATCAATCAAATAAATATTGGTTTAATTCATGTTAGCAGTGGTTTGGGTTTGGTGCGTCTGGAAAATCAAGACCAGATTTTACCTGTGCGGAATTTATGTCAAGCCAATTCTGGTTTTTTAACTATTTTATCCGCACCTGTTGAGTTAAAGGAAAGGTTTGATGTTTGGGGTTATAATGGTAATGGCTTGGAGGTAATGCTAGGTATTAAACAACAATTTGATGGTAATTTGATTTTAAGTCCCGGTCGCTTTGTGGGTGGGATTTAAGATTTCAGGATCACGAACCGCAGAGGCACAGAGGTAACAGAGGTTAAGAGGGGAGAAATATAAATGCAAGTTTCGGAAGGTTTGGTGCATAATACTGCTAGTATTAAGAATTTACAGGGTTTTGATGGTAATCATCCACCAGATCCTAAGTTAATTGATAGTTGTGTTCATTGTGGTTTTTGTCTGTCTACTTGTCCTAGTTATCGGGTATTAGGAAAGGAAATGGATTCTCCTAGAGGACGTATCTATTTAATGGATGCTATTAATGAGGGGGAAATTGCTTTAAATACCGCTACTGTTGAACATTTTGATTCTTGTTTGGGTTGTCTAGCTTGTGTCTCTACTTGTCCTTCTGGTGTGCAGTATGATAAGTTGATTTCGGCTACTAGACATCAAGTAGAAAGAAATTATCATCGCAGTTTACCTGATAAGTTAATTCGACAATTGATTTTTTCTCTGTTTCCTAATCCTGATCTTTTAAGAATTTTACTTTTTCCTTTATTAGTTTATCAAAAGTTGGGGATTTCTAAGTTATTACAAGCAACTGGTTTAATTAAGGCTATATCTCCCCGGTTAGCTGCTATGGAATCTATTTTACCGGAAATTACTCTTAAATCTTTTCAGAATAGTTTACCAGATATTATCCCCGCTCAGGGTGAAAAAAGATATCGCGTTGGTGTTATTTTAGGATGTGTACAAAGGCTGTTTTTCTCTCCTGTCAATGAAGCGACTGTTAGAGTTTTAACTGCTAATGGTTGTGAGGTGGTAATTCCTAAGTCTCAGGGTTGTTGTGCGGCGCTTCCTGAACACCAGGGACAAACGGAACAAGCGAAAACTTTAGCCAGACAAATGATTAATAGTTTTGCTGATACTAATGTAGATTTTGTGATTATCAATGCTGCTGGTTGTGGTCACACTTTGAAGGAATATGGTCATATTTTAGCAGATGATCCAGAATATGCAGAAAAAGCCAAAATATTTGCCGCGAAGGTAAAAGACTCACAGGAGTTTTTAGCTAATATCGGTTTAACTGCTAAACTTTCACCTCTGACTGAGAAAAATCTGACTTTAGTTTATCAGGATGCTTGTCATTTATTACATGGTCAAAAAATTAGCGTCCAACCTCGTCAACTGTTAAAACAAATTCCAGGAGTAACTTTAAAAGAACCCATAGACGCAGCTTTGTGTTGTGGTAGTGCGGGTGTTTATAATATGTTACAACCGGAAGTTGGGGAAGAATTAGGTAAACAAAAAGCTCAAAATTTATTAAATACTGGTGCTGATTTAATTGCTTCTCCTAACCCTGGTTGTAGTTTGCAAATTAGTAAATATTTACCAGATTTACCAGGTAAAACTATTTCTATTATGCACCCTATGGAATTATTAGATTATGCTATTCGGGGTGAGAAATTGGAGATTTAGAAAGTTATAAGACCCATATTCCTTAATACGATTCGGTTAACCAAAAATCCCAATTTTTGTAATTCTAAAGGATTTATGATTGCGTTCCGTTATTGAGAATACTGTCAATTATTAATCTGATCCGAAGCGTATTGAGGGTGATATCTTCTTCCTTAGTTAACCTGCGGTCAATACACTCATCTAGAAGCAGTTTCATCCTAAGCTACCTTGTTAATCATTTGTTTTCCTGCTTCTTCTAAAAATGTAATGACTTGTTCTCTAGTGACAGTGGGAAAACCATCTAAAAAATCATCTATTGAATCTCCTGCTGTTAAATAATCTAAGAGTGTTTGTATAGGAACTCTTGTTCCTGTAAAAACAGGAGTACCACTCATAATTTCAGAGGAGACACTTATAACTGAAGGATGATTAGACATTGTAATTGTATTTGATATTTTCAAGTTATATTTCTAGTTTAGCTATAAAAAAGAAGTTGGTGATTTTATTTATCCTGTCAATTATCGTTCCCAAATTAAATTCATGGCCTTGTTTATGATCTCTTGTCGTTCGACTAATTGGTTTAATTCTTCTGCTTCATATTGACCTTCAAAAGCTTCAATGGCTGCTTTTTCTAATGCTAAATCATAAGCATCTTCTAGAGTTGCTGCTAATTCTGTTTCACTCATATAAGTTTCTTTTGCTTTTTCACGACAATTACTGCGTTGAATTTGCTTGACAGAGTTGCGAATAGAAAGATTCCAAGACCTAGTGGTGCGATTTTCAGCAGTTTGTTTAATTAGGTGTAAAAGTAAAATGATGCCATAGCTAAATATTTTATTCAGTTTATCAGATTTGCTCATTTCTTCTAATTCTTCGACAATTAACAAGGCTTCTGTGATATTACCTTGGTGTAGAAGTTCTTTGAGGGTAAGTAGTTCTTCCATGGGCTTGATTTTCCTAATTTTTTATCGCTAAGGTTAATCCGTCTGCTATGGGAACTAAACTTATGGTAATTCGGGAATCTTGGTGTAGTTTGCGATTAAAAACCCGGATTTTATGAGTTTGATTATCCTGTATTTCTGGATCTGCTACTTTACCTGACCACAGTACATTATCAATGGCAATTAGTCCACCACTACGAATTAATTTCAGACAATGCTCGTAATAATTCTCATAGTTACCTTTATCAGCATCAATAAACGCAAAATCAAATGTCCCTGCTTCTCCTACTGTCAATAAATGATCTAATGTTTCTAAAGCTGGTGCAATATGCAAATCAATTTTATCAGCTACTCCCGCTGCTTGCCAATAACGACGGGCTATACTTGTATACTCTTCACTGACATCACAAGCGACGATTTTTCCATCTGCGGGTAAGGACAAAGCCACGACTAGGGAACTATAGCCAGTAAATACACCTATATCTAGTGTCTTTTTTGCTCCTAAGAGTTTAATTAACAAGGCCATAAATTGTCCCTGTTCCGGTGATATTTGCATTTGGGACATTGGCATTTGAGCGGTTTCCCGACGCAGTTGGGTTAAAATTTCCGCTTCTCGCAGGGAAACTGAAAGTAAATAATTATATAGGTTTTGTTCTAGTCCCAGGGTTTGTTTTGACATGATTTATATTTATTAATTATTTTATGATAGTTCTTCCTTATCGAAATCATCATAACAAATTTAAAATCAAATGTCAACCCCTAAATTCTCTTTTAAAGCGGAATTTTTTAAACAGGCTTTAAAAAATTATTTATTGACAAAGTTCTCAGTTTCGACTATGCTTATGTTATGAGTGGAAAAGTGTGCGCCCATATATATAGGGTTTTTATTTATCAAATTATTCAAAGCAGTAAAACCAACGTTTATAAATGATTCATGCTTTCAAGAACTTGGGTACACAAGACATTTTCGATGGTAAAGATTCTAAAGCTGCTCGAAAAACCTGTCCCTCATCCCTTTGGAAGCGTACAGTTCGTAAACTAGATCAATTAGACTCAGTTACAAGCCTAGAAGATTTAAAAATTCCCCCAGGTAATTGTCTAGAAGCATTAAAAGGTGATAGAGAAGGTCAGTATAGTATTCGCATTAATGATCAATATCGAATTTGCTTTTTTTGGCGAGAATTAGGGGCAGATGCCGTGGAAATTGTAGATTATCATTGAGGTATTAATCACATTTATGAAAATCCCAACCCATCGTCCTCCTACCCATCCTGGAGAAATGTTATTAGAAGAGTTTATGATCCATAAAGGTTTAACACCCCAAAAAATAGCTGAGTCTATAGGTGTTACAGAACAGCAAATTGTAGATTTAATCGCAGGTAAACAGCATATCACACCCAGTTTAGCACTGCGGTTATCCAGGTTTTTTGGCATATCTGTTGATTTCTGGATGAATTTACAAGTTCGCTGGGATCTATATTATGCTCAACAAGCAGAAGCAGAATTTCTGAATACAATTAATCCTTTTGTCGCTTAATCATCCCCAAAATCCCCACAAACAATTATCCAACAACATCCTGAAAAATCCCAACTTCCCACAAACAATCATTAAACAACATCCTGTCAATCCTGTACTTCGACTTCGCTCAGTAACCGGATATCCTGATTCAGACAATTTTACCCCTTGACAAAATTCTCAGTTTCGACTATGCTTAGGTTATTGGTGGAAAAGTATGCGCCCATATATATAAGGTTTCCACATTCAGTATTTATCTAAAAAGAATTCCGCCTAACGGCGGGGTAAGGGAAAAGAAAAAAGAGCAGAGGGCAAAAGAGCAAGAGTATAAAGGGCTACTAAGTCATCGCCGCACCACTACATACAACCCGAAAACCAATAATGCCGTTGTTGATGTCGAGGTAGTCGTTGAAGCGATAAGCAGAACGGCAAAGATCAGGATTGAAGGCCCACGAACCACCGCGCAGCATTTTATAATCGCTTCGACTAATCAAAGCACTACCATTTACAGGCGCGTTTATATAATTTTCCTGCCAATCATCTTCGCACCATTCGTACACATTCCCGTGCATATCATACAAACCAAAAGCATTAGGGGGAAAAGTTCCTACATCTGTGGTTTGTACTCGATATTGTCCTTCGGGTGCAGCAGCGTAGGCATACTCACCATTATAGTTTACCAAATCTGGGGTAATACTTTCACCAAAATAAAAAGGTGTGGTTGTTCCCGCTCTACAAGCATACTCCCATTGTGCCTCACTGGGCAACTTATAGTTTTTACCTGTTTTTTGGCTTAACTTTTGACAAAAATCAACCGCATTATTCCAACTCACTTTTTCAACAGGACGATTAGCACCTTTGGAGTAAGCAGGGTTATTTCCTATGATAGCTTCATATTGTGCTTGAGTCAAAGGATATTTACCAATAAAGAAACTGGGAACATTAACTTGATGTTGGGGACTTTCACGATCAAATCTTCCCTCTTCATTTTCCGGTGAACCCATGTAAAATGTCCCTGGGGGTATTTCCACCATTTCCAACTTCACCCCATTTCCTAAATCTTCCACAAAGTAATTTGCTGAGTGGTTGCGTTTGTTGATAATGCTTCCTTTATTGTTAGTTGTGACAACTTCAAAAGTGAAAGTTTTGAGATGATTATTTTGTGATTGAATACCTAAATATTTAAACCATTCTGTAATAGACTGAGGACGGTTTTGATAATCTAACTCCATTCCCTTGAGAATAGCATCATTTACCTTTTGACTAATTTGAGAATTGTATTTTTGTGGTGGTTTAATCGCCATTTTCATATCTAGCATGATCTTAGCATTGAGATAAGGACTAGGCAGAGGAATAAAAGGAGGTTCATGAACAGCGATAATTACATATAATGTGGCTGCTAAAGCATAGATATCTAAAGCCGGCGTGAAATTACTTCTATTTTCAAATTGTTCAGGTGGTGCAAAAACCGGAGTTTTGGCATTTGTTAAACTCATCAATTCCGCAAAGTTGACTTCTCTAGCTAAACCAAAATCAATTAATATGGCTTGATTGTCAGATTCTCGCAGTAAAATATTCGCAGGTTTAATATCTCGATGCAGATAATTACGACTATGAATATAACTTAAAGCTTCTCCAATGCCTTTAATAATTCCTAAACCTGCACTTTCACTAAAAACACCATTCGCGTATAAATATTGTTCTAAATTTTTGCCTTTGACATATTCCATCACCATACAAGATAAACCATTTTCTTGAAACAGTTCAGGATACACTTTGACAATGTGAGGATGATCAAAGGTAGCTAAGACCATCGCTTCGGTGTTAAACTTGTCCTGTTCTGCTGCTAAAAATTCTCCAAAACCTTCTGTATTCCCATATTTATCTCGATAGCGTTGTTTCAAAAAGGAGACGTTGAGGCATTTGATAGCGACTTGTTTTTTGCGTTTATGATCTTGCGCTAAATAGGTAATACCAAATCCTCCCTGTCCAAGGGTGTCAATAATTTCGTATTGTCCTCTTTTGAGTAGTTGCCCTGGGGTAAAATAAGCCATAATAAAATTTAAGTTGTCTGAATCAGGATATCCAGGATTTGAGGATTTACAGGATAAAGAGGAAAATAATCATGTTGGTGGTTGAAAAGTCTATATATATGGGCGCACACTTTTCCACCCATAACATAAATATAGCCTAGCCTTTGAGATTTGTCAAGTCTTAATAGATTAAATTGTCCAGGATTTGAGGATTTACAGGATAAAGAGGAAAATAATTATATTGGTGGTTGAAAAGTCTATATATATGGGCGCACACTTTTCCACCCATAACATAAATATAGCCTAGCCTTTGAAATTTGTCAAGTCTTAATAGATTAAATTGTGAGAATCAGTGCGTAGGGTGCGTCACCCTCGATAACTTAGTAAAAAAACAAATTCCCTGCATCTGACGCACCTAAGTAGTCGGACAAAATTAAATTCACTCTCTGCGTCTGTGCGTGAAAAAAATCATTGCATTAATCAGCAACACCACAGGGAATATATGTAGAGATGTTACGGTGATCGAAATTTCTGAAAAAAGTGTTAATTTGCCCTTTAAAATTAAAGATTATTCTGTAAACTCGCTTGCATCAGAGGGGGGTATTTATGAGTCGTCCCATTATTCTTGGTATTGTCGGTGATAGTGCTGCTGGAAAAACAACCCTGACTAGAGGTATCGCGCAGGTACTCGGTCCAGAAAATGTGACTATGATCTGTACGGATGATTATCACCGTTACGATCGCATACAACGGGCAGAGATTGGTATTACAGCATTACATCCTGATTGTAACTATTTGGATATTATGCAGCAACATTTATCGCTGCTACGAACAGGACAACCCATTCTGAAACCAGTTTATAGCCACAAAACAGGGACTTTTGAACCACCGCAATATATCAAACCCAGTAAATTTGTCATCATCGAAGGCTTACTAGGTTATTCTACTCGGATCGCTCGTGATGCTTATGATGTTAAAGTTTACCTCGCACCTCCTGAACCAATCCGCGCTAATTGGAAGGTAAAACGGGATACTCAAAAGCGGGGATATACTCCAGAACAGGTATTAGCGGAATTAGATAAACGTGAACCAGACTCAGAAGCGTATATTCGTCCCCAGCGTCAATGGTCAGATATTGTTGTTAGTTTCTATCCACCTAATAATGAAATAGATGAAACTAATGGACATCTAAATGTGCGGTTGATGCTACGTCCTTCTATTCCTCACCCGGATTTTACGGAAATTATTCACGCTGGCCGTGGTGATTCCCAGTCAGCTATCCGTTTGGGACTGGATAGAGATATGGGAAAACCAGTGGATGTTTTAGAAGTTGATGGTCATGCAACTTTGGATCAGGTGAATAAAATCGAACAGATTATGTGTGCAGATATGCCCTATTTAAAGAATGTTTGCGATCGGGAAGTTAATCCAGAATTGGGTAAAATTGCCGGTACAACTGGAGAAACTCTGCAAAGTTACCCCCTTGCTCTGACTCAATTAATTATTACTTACCATATGCTCAAAGCTACGCAGATTTATCAATAAGGAATTTCGCATAATTTGAGGTGAGTTTAAAAGGTGCATTTTCATAGTTTTATTAAACGCAGATAAACGCAGATAAACGCAGATGAAGATGGATAAATTTTCCCTGAACTTAGTTCCGAAAACTGGTGTTGCTGGGTTGGAGTATCAAACCAGGAAGATATCAAATCTCAAATTGGTATGACTTATTGTCTCAGAATAGCCGACTTGCCTGAAAATGAACGCCCCCGTGAAAGATTAATGACTCATGGACCGAAAATTTTAGCCACAGCGGAATTAATCGCTATTCTACTGGGTACTGGTCAAGGACCTGGTAAACTATCAGCGGTCGGTTTAGGGCAATATATATTACAGCACTTGGGTAAAGGACAGTGTGATCCCTTAGCCGCTTTACGAGATGTCACCCCCGCTGAGTTAATGGAAATACCAGGTGTGGGACCTGCTAAAGCGACGACTATCTTGGCTGCAATTGAATTGGGTAAACGTGCTTTTTTATCCCGTCCCTCCGACGGGACAGTTATTGATAGTCCTATGTCTGCCGCTGCCGCGCTTAGTCAAGACCTGATGTGGCAAAATCAAGAACGATTTGCAGTGCTGTTATTAGATGTCAAAAATAAGTTATTAGGAACAAAGGTAATTACTATTGGGACTGCGACGGAAACTTTAGCCTGTCCCCGTGATATTTTTCGAGAAGTGATTCGTCAAGGTGCTACACGGGTAATAGTAGCCCATAATCATCCTTCTGGAAGTTTAGAACCCAGTGAAGCAGATATAGAATTGACTCGTCAATTATTGGCTGGTGCGGAACTCCTAGCTATTCCTATTTTAGATCATTTAATTTTAGGTAATGGCAATCATCAAAGTTTACGAGAAATTACTACTTTGTGGGATAATTGTTCTCAGGTTGATTGATCATAGGATTCCTTGGTGTATGAAATCATGAACTTGTCTCACGCAGAGGCACACAGACCCCAGAGGAAGAGAGAAAGGAGAATTTTTAAAGATGGATTTTATCACTATTTTAGGATTGGTCGCAGGTGTATTAACTACGATCGCTTTTTTACCGCAAATGTTCCAAATTTGGCTGACAAAATCAGCGAAAGATGTTTCTTTTGTGATGTTAATTATTTTTATGAGTGGTTTGTGTTTGTGGTTGATTTATGGCATCATTATCGGGGCTTTACCAATTATTATGGCCAACGGGGTGACATTATTTTTTAATTTGATTATTCTATGGCTTAAAATTAAATATAGATAACTTTTAAATAACTTTACTACTAAAACACTGTGACATCATCTTTATTTGACTCAGAACGTCTTCTTTTTACCCCCGCAACTCCCAATAATGACTCTATTCCCGTGATTTTCGCTTTTCCTAATGAGTACACTGTGGGGATAACTAGTCTGGGTTATCAGGTAGTGTGGGCGACTTTGGCTACCCGTGATGATTTACAGGTAAGTCGTTTATTTACTGATATCCATGAACCACTTCCTAGATATCCAGAATTATTAGGTTTTTCTATGTCTTGGGAATTAGATTATGTGAATATTTTTCATCTTCTGGAATCTTTAGAAATCCCTATTCGGGCTAATTCTCGTCATCAAAATCATCCGCTAATTTTTGGTGGTGGACCAGTTTTGACGGCTAACCCAGAACCCTATGCTGATTTTTTTGATATCATTTTATTGGGAGATGGTGAAAATCTGCTTGGTGATTTTATAGATACTTTTAAAAAAGTTAGAAATGCTGATAGAAAAACTCAATTAAAAACTTTATCTCAAGTCCCAGGAATTTATATTCCTAGTTTATATGTAGTAGAATATATTACACCAGATGGGGCAATAAAATCAATTAATCCTATTGATTCGGAAATTCCGCCAATTATTCAAAAGCAAACTTATCGAGGAAATACTCTTTCTGCTTCTACTGTGGTGACGGAAAAAGCCGCTTGGGAAAATATTTATATGGTGGAAGTGGTGCGAAGTTGTCCAGAAATGTGCCGCTTTTGTTTGGCTAGTTATTTAACTTTACCTTTTAGAACTGCGAGTTTAGAAACTTCTTTAATTCCGGGAATTGAACGGGGTTTAAAAGTTACTAACCGCTTGGGTTTATTGGGGGCTTCTGTCACCCAACATCCAGAATTTACTGAATTATTAGATTACATTAGTCAGCCTAAATATGATGATGTGCGGTTAAGTGTCGCTTCTGTGAGAACCAATACAGTTACAGTTAAATTAGCTGAAACTTTGGTGAAGCGAGATACAAGGTCATTGACAATTGCTGTGGAAAGTGGTTCTGAAAAAGTCCGTAAAATTGTTAATAAAAAACTGTATAATCAGGAAATTATGCAAGCGGCTATTAATGCAAAAGCTGGTGGTTTATCTAGTTTGAAACTCTATGGAATGGTGGGAATTCCAGGGGAAGCAGCAGAAGATGTAGACGCAACTGTAAAAATGATGGAAGATGTTAAAAAAGCTGCGCCTGGATTGCGTTTAACACTAGGATGTAGTACATTTGTTCCCAAGTCTCATACGCCATTTCAATGGTTGGGAGTTAATAAACTATCGGAGAAGCGGTTGCAATTATTACAAAAGAAACTCAAGCCCCAAGGTATAGAATTTCGACCAGAAAGCTATAATTGGTCAATTATACAAGCTTTGTTGTCCAGAGGCGATCGCCGACTTTGCCAATTATTAGAATTAACCCGTGATTTTGGGGACTCTTTGGGCAGCTACAAACGCGCTTTTAAACAACTAAAAGGACAAATTCCCGACTTAGATTTTTACGTTTATAGTAATTGGTCAACTGAGCAAATTTTACCTTGGAATCACTTGCAAGGACCACTACCTCAGTCTACATTAATTAAGCATTTAGCAGAGGCCACAAACTCAGAATTAAATCATCAATAATGTACACAGATACTATATACAATATAGATTTAGATAGATTTAGAAATTTCTACCTCCTGACTGAAAATGAACCAAATTATTACTCAAGTTGACGCTTTTACTAATAGTCCATTCACGGGAAATCCTGCGGCTGTCTGTGTTTTAGATAGTCCCAAATCTGAGTTATGGATGCAAAATATCGCTGAAGAAATGAATTTATCAGAAACCGCTTTTGTGGTCAAACAAAATGACGGTTTTAATTTGCGCTGGTTTACACCAACAGTAGAAGTTCCTCTCTGTGGACACGCCACTTTAGCCAGCGCTCATGTATTATGGTCTCAAGGACATTTATTATTAAATCAAGAGGCTCATTTCTATACAAAAAGTGGTATATTAATAGCTAAACTCGAAAATGATTGGATTCAGTTGGATTTTCCGGTAAATCTCTCTCAAACTGTACCAGCACCTCCAGAATTAAGTCAAGTTTTAGGAGTGACTTATAAATCTGTTTTTGAAAATTCTCTCGGTTATTTAGTTGAAGTGGAATCTGAACAATTAGTTAGAGAAATGCAACCGAACTTCCAACAGATGAAAACTTTACCTAAAGCTGATATTATCGTCACTAGCATCGCTAATTCCGACTCAGAATATGATTTTGTCTCCCGCTTTTTTGCTCCCGGTTTAGGGATTAATGAAGACCCGGTAACAGGTGCAGCACATTGTTGTTTAGCACCATTTTGGCGGGATAAATTGGGAAAAGATCGGTTTTTAGCCTATCAAGCTTCTCGTCGGGGTGGAGTGGTAAAAGTGTATTATCCAGGAAAAAACCGCGTTTTTATTTCTGGACAAGCTGTAACAGTTATGCGAGGAGAATTAACTCTAGATTAAACTCTCTAATTAAGGATTAATTATTTAACTAAGGCTTGAGATCATGAGATTTTATCCGCATAAGAGTAAATGATATTCATATTTCCCAAAAATAAAATAATCATGGTCAACAGCGCAACCACACTAGCAAAAAACTTTGTTCGTTGAGATTGAATTAAAGAATGAATTAAAAAAGGTGTAATTAATAAACAAATACATCCTATAAATAAATACTTTGTCATTGATAATTCTAGCCAAAACTTACCTAATCCATATTGTAGACTGTAATTGAAACTCCACCCGACTATAAAAATACTGATTAAACAAGCATTAAGAAAATCTGGGTGGCTGATAAAATCCTCCCAAAATATTCCTAACGCTAAAAATAGAAAAGGAAAATATGGAATTAGATACCAAGCATAAAAATGGCTTTGTGATCCAGTAAATAAGAGAATAAATGAATAGACGATAATGGGAATATAAATAATTTGATATTTGATATTATCCTGATATGATCTAAAAACTGCAATCAAAACTAGCCAACTAAAGGTTAACCAACCATCTTCAAAAAATACAGGTTTTAAGATGATTTCTTTAAATAATAGAAAATTATCAAAACGCTCAGTATGGGATTGTAGTATTTTTATAAAAAGTTCAAAATCATAAATACTACCATAAATAAAATAGATAGATAATAATAATAAGCCAATTACAAAAACTACTAAACTTTCTCGCAATTTATGACGATAAATTAGCAGTAAACAAAGCACAGGTACAAGAAAAAAGCCCGTAATTTTGGCTAAAGATGCTATCCCAGCTAAAAAAGCTGAAATATAAAGATAAGTAGAGTTACTAGAGTCGCAATATTTTAAAAAACAAAGTAAAGTGACTAAACTTAAAAAAAGAATTAGATTTTCACTAACTGCTAATCTGGAAAGAAAAACAGTATTAGGATTTGTTGCAAAAATTAAAGTGGAGATGATCGCAATCTTAGTGTTACATAGTTTTAAACTTAATCTATAAAATAGAGGAATAGCGAAAATACCAAATATTAAAGATGGTATTCTTATGGATGTTAAAGTGCAATCATAAAAAGTATTTGCTCCTGCTAAAATTGCTGCGCTACCAACAATTAAACTAAATAACGGAGGATGATCTAACCAGGGAGTTACTAATTGATAAGTTGCATTTTTCCAGTCAACTGTGGGAATATATCCATAAGCTTTTAACCAAGACCAACTTGTAGGTACATGATCTTTAATCAAACTCATTCCACTCCAAGCAAAAGCATACTCGTCAGCAGTCCAATTATGTACAGGAATTTGATCATAATTATAGATTCTAATTCCAGCACCTAATATGGTAATGAGGGTACAAAAAAAATAATCTTTCCGAGCAAATAAACTTGTGAAAAATGGTGAAATTGAATTTAGCACTTTGATAATCTCTATTATTAATACTAGCTAGGGCTATTATAATCCTCCTAAGTTTTATCAATACGCCATTTTGCGTAAATCTTGATAATATATAACTGTTATTAGATATTTAAGAGATTTACAGCACTTCCCGCTGTTATGAGGTACATATCTAGCGGGCAAGATGCCCGCACCACAAGAGTTTCATGATTCAACTTTGTACTTCATCAGATTGGAAACCGCTGTATATCTATTTAATTACCAGTCGCAGAAATATGAAATTTCTCACAACTGGCATAATTTACAATTTTCCAGATCTGACTTTATTTGTGACTGTCAAGTAAAGCATGACGGGAAAAAATTCCTTTCAATTTCAAATTAGTGAATACATTTATAGAATTTACTAATTCTCGTTGTTCAGAACTTAGATTTAATGAGTCTAAAGCTTGATCAATATTATTACCATTGTGTAATTTATGGATAAGTAACTGACGTTGAGATGAATTTAAAATTCTGGCAATTTCTTTATTTCGTCGCTGACGAATAGCTTGTAATGCTTGGTTTTCTTGGGGAGTAAAATCATTTTTAGATAATTCGATATTATCCTTAATTTCCCCAGAGTTAGTAAAATAGTGATTTGCAGAAGCGAAAGGAATTTCCCATAAGAAAAACGCCAAAACAAAGACAAGCGCCAAAGTCAATAACCGTTGTGTCAATTTACTAATCATGTTGATTTTAATGTTAATAACAGCTTAAATCCAATTCTAGCTACAGGAATAGCATTAGATAATTTTTCTATTTTTGGTGACTACGTGCTAGAGATGCAAAAGTATTGATTTTTGACAGAACATATTTACTAGTAGAGAACAGCATAAATCCTAATTTCAAGAGACAGACAAGAAAATTAAGCTATTTCTATATTGGGGGTGAGGTAAAATGGATAATGTTTTCTCTATGACTAAATTCAGAAATTGATAATAAAGAAAAACATATCAGACATATAAATATTATGTTCTTTTATATTTCCCGACCCCAGGCTATCATAAAATTCATTAGCAAAGGTGATAGTCATGACAGAACAGTTATTAGAAAAACAAACAGGTCAAAATGAGGGAATAGATTTAGAAGCAGCTTTTCAAGAGTCTCATATTCAGGAAATTCTCGATAAGTTAGACCAGGAGTTAGTCGGGTTAAAGTCCGTCAAAAATAAGATTAGAGAAATGGCGGCCTTGTTGTTGGTTGACCGGATTCGTAAAAGCTTAGGATTAAATGCAGGTGCGCCCAGTCTACACATGACATTTCTAGGTAATCCGGGTATGGGTAAGACGACTGTAGCAATGCGTATGGCGGAAATTCTCTACCGTCTGGAATATATCCGTAAGGAAAATGTCATGTTAGTGACGCGAGATGATTTAGTTGGACAAGGTATGGGGCAAACTGCACCAAAAACTAGAGAAGTATTAAATAATGCCATGGGTGGCGTTTTGTTAGTTGATGAAGCCTATACTTTATACCGTCCAGATTATCCCGGAGATTTTGGTTTAGAAGCCATAGAAATTCTCATGCAGGTAATGGAAAACCAACGTGATGATTTGGTTGTCATTCTTGCCGGTTATAAGGACCACATGGAAAGGTTTTTTCATAGTAATCCGGGGATGAATTCTCGCATTGGACTACATATTGAATTTAATGATTATGGTGTGGATAATTTAATGATAATTGCCCAATCTATAGTCAAAGCGCAAAATTATTGCTTTAGTCCTGATGCGGAAAAAGCCTTCCGCGAATATTTAATTAAACGGAAGACCATGCCCCATTTTGCTAATGCTAGAAGTGTCCGTAATGCCATAGATAGAGCGCGTTTACGTCAAGCCAATCGTTTATTAAGTAGTGGTAAACTGTTAGAAAAACAGGATTTAATTACCATTGAAGCAGCAGATATTCTCGCTAGTCGAGTGTTTAGAGAAGGTGTTCCTGATTGTGAAACTGAAAGTTAATTTAATTCACATCCCGGACTTCTTTAAGAAGTCCGGGATATGAGAGTTTGGATCTTGTGGTTTATTTTTTCATTTTGTTGATTTCTTGTTGTAGTTCTTCAATTTGCTTGCGTAATCTTTCCGCTTCATTCTCACGTGTTTTTGGTGTAACATTGACTGAGCCAGCAGCAGAATATTCATAGTTACCTTTTCTGATTTCCTGGTATTCTTCTGATACTGCCCAACTGCGTAAATAGTGCAACCGCTCCACAGGAAAAGGATGACTTAACATCATTCCCTGGGCGCCATTGTAGATTAAAAACTTATATACTTGATTCAGTCCGTCATCATCTAGTGCTTGATATTTTTCTGACTGCTGAATAAATTCCTGTAAACTACATTCATGGGCATATTTGTTACTACCTCCAGAAAGTTTCATCATAGATGACATGACTGGATTTAAATCATCCATGACCAATAAAGCCGCTCTATCAGCCGATAACTCAGCTTTGCGTCGCCACTCAAAAAAGGCATAAATCAAGGCTTGACTGACAAAATTACCTAAACCCAAGGTTAATTCACCCAGGACAGAAGCGGCATTCATCGCCCACATCGCCATTTGGATTAAAATAGTATGACCGCATTTAATATGGCCTAGTTCATGAGCCAACACCGTCCGCAGTTCCGACTCATTGAGTAACTCTAGTAACCCAGTGTTAACGACTATGTATGGGTTGTCTTGTCCTAGTGCGTAACTATTGACTTGAGCATCTTGGGCAATAAATAATGTCGGTTCACCGCTAATATCCAAATCCCGGACACATTCCCGGAAAATCTGGTAAATAGTAGAATATTGCCGGGGTCCGACTTGTATGGAGTTACCCATTAAATAAACAAGTTGAGGGCGTTCATAGACAAATTCTACAAATTTACGAGCGATTAAGTCAAAGCCCGGTAAACTGCGTAAAGCTTGTTCTGCTTGAATATCTAATGGATGTCTGAAGGCTGCACTGGAAATTCCTGTATAAGTTGGCATAATTTAGATAATAAGTTGGTTGTGGGTTGTCCGTTGTTCGTTGTCAGTTGTGAGGAATTTCTATTCCCTCTTGACTCTTGATCATGTTCATGAGGTAGTTCAAAAAAACAGTTGTTATGGAATATAAAGCGCGTGATTGAAGCAGAAGTTCATTTATCATTACATAACTTCCTGCGATCGCAGGCGGGTTTCCCTTCTTGGCCTCATCATTTAACCATGGCTAGGTTGGTAGCACGCGCTTTGCGTTTGGGACGCAGCGCTTTAATTCAAGTTGGGGCGGTTTGTGGACACCAAGGTCGATATCGCACCAGTTTTATCGCTTCTGCTTTAATGTGGCATGGTTCTGTAATTATTGTCGCCTCGGAAACCGTACAGCAACGGTTGTTAAAGGTAGAAATTCCCCGACTCCAGCAGTGGCTACCAGCGAATAAATCCATTAGAACCGGGGATATTTGGCCAAGTCCCGATTTTCACGGTTTACTATTGATTTCCCCCGCTGCTTGGTTGAAGGGACAATTGGCTCATGACAATCCCTTTCCTGCTCATATTCCCACAATTATTGATGGTGTTGACGATTTAGAAGATTGGGTGCGTTTTCAGTTAACTGAAACTATTCAACCCCAGGATTGGGATCAGTTGATGCTTGCTTATCCATATCAAGTTGAGTTAATTCGGGAAGCTAAGATACAACTGACACATCAATTATTTCAGCGCCCGGAAAATCCCTATCACTGTTATCTAATTTCTCAGTCAGAAATAGAAATTTTACAACGTTTATACTTGTCTTTAGAGCCAAATCATCTTCCCGACTCTTGGCGGAATTTTTGGCAAAAAATCCCCAATTTACGAGATTCTTCCCTGAATTCTCCCTCTGACTTTCCCCTGTTTTGGGCGACTATTGCCCGTCGTCAAGGCTTATTTTCTTTACATTATGCTCCTATAGAATTAAGTAAAATCATTGCACCAATTTGGCAGCGTCAACCTGTAGTATTAATTGGTAGCGCTTTAGAACTAGAAACGGAAGCACCCCTTTTCCGTCAACGGTTGGGTTTAGAAGATGTTACCTGTTTAAAATTTGCTGCTGATAGTCAAGGAGAAGCAATTCAACTTTATGTTCCTTATAAGTTACCTTTACCAAATACACCAGAATTTCAAGGAGCTTTAATTCATCAAGTTCGTACTTTAGTATGTTTGAGTGCCACAGCCCCAGGAATGACGGTAATATTGGTAGGGGACGTGCCACTAAAGGCTAGGGTAGGAGCAATTTTGGCCTCCGAATTTGGTTCACGGGTGCAGGTGGAAAAGACTTGTTTAGATGAAAATGGGATTTTGATTACTGGTTGGGAATTTTGGCGCGAAAATCAAAGTGTTTTACCAGCACCCAGATTGTTAATTATTGCCACTTTACCTTTACCATCTTTAGAAAATCCCTTGGTAGCCGGTAGGGTAGCTCATTACAAGCGATCGCATCAAGACTGGTTTCGTTTATACTTATTACCAAAAGCCATGAACGAATTACAAAGAGCGATCGCACCTGTACGCGAAAATCAAGGTATTGTGGCTTTATTAGATACTCGTGTTGTTAACCGCAGTTATGGAGCGCAAATTCTCTCTTCTCTGAGTCCCCTAGCACGTTTAAACTACCTTGATCCTAGTTTATTTTCCAGCAATAATGAAGATGATTCTACTTAATTAATGGCGATAATCATCAACTCATGACTGATTTCTATTAAAATCTAAATTGAACTTGTCAACAAAGTCAATAATAAAATTATGGGTGAAGCAAAACGCCGTAAAAATTCACTAGGAGAGGAATACGGACAAAATACTGCTAGAATATTACCTTGGATTCCCATTACTAAAACTCAAGCTTCACAATTTGTAGCTATCACTACTCGTGGTGCATGGATAGGTATTGGTACTATGGTTGTTGTCTGGATCACAATCAGATTTATTGGGCCTGGTTTTGGCTGGTGGGAAATTGTTGGTTAATTTACAAATGAGATCCCCGACTTCTTTTTTAGATTATGTTTTATATTATAATTAATTAGTAAAGATAATTATAGTATGAATATATTTCAGAAGTCGGGATTCTGGGGACGATGATAATTTAGTTGTAAAATCCTTAATTTTTCATAAAAAATGCTCTTACATTTAAGCACTTGGCCGGAGGTTGAAACTTATTTACAACGATCTCCAGGGATTATTTTACCCATTGGTTCAACAGAACAACACGGACCAACAGGACTAATTGGTACAGATGCAATTTGTGCAGAATCTATATCAAAGGGTGTAGGGGAAGCAACTCAAGCAATGGTTGGACCAACAATTAATGTGGGAATGGCTTTACATCATACAGCTTTTCCGGGAACAATTAGTTTACGTCCTAGCACTTTAATCTTAGTAGTTAAAGATTATTTAACCTGTTTAGTAAAAGCTGGTTTTACCAAGTTTTATTTTATCAATGGACATGGGGGAAATATTGCGACTCTCAAAGCTGCTTTTTCGGAAACTTATGCTCATTTAGAAGACCTACAAATTCCTAATTTTGCCAAAGTTAAATGTCAAATTGCTAATTGGTTTATGGCTGGTTCGGTTTACAAACTCGCCAAAGAATTGTATGGTGATCAAGAAGGTTCTCATGCTACCCCTAGTGAAGTAGCTGTTACTCAATATGTTTATCCAGAAGCAGTTAAAAAAGCATTTCTTGCTCCAGAGGTTGCTGGTGGACATAAAATTTATAGTGCTATTGATTTTCGTTCTCGTTATCCAGATGGTCGTATGGGTTCAAATCCAGATTTAGCAACAACCGAACATGGTAAACTATTTTATGATTTATCTGTGGAGGAACTGAGTCAGGGATATTTGGAGTTTGTCAAGGAGGAATAGGTTTTTTCTCACGCAGATGTGCTTAAAAAACAAAGAGAAGTTAAGATGAGATGAGGATGATACAAATTCATTATATACATCCTGATTCTCAATATTATGCAAGCCTGGATACCTCACACACCACTACAGAATGGACAGTATATAATTAAAAAGGTCATCGGCACTGGTGGCTTTGGTGAAACCTATTTAGCACTAGATACGGAAGAAAATAGGTTGGTTGTGATCAAAACCCTCAACCGCGAACAACAAGAAAAACCAGATTTTGCGAAAAGACAAAAGAAGTTTCGCAAAGAAGCATTAGATCTATCAAAATGCTATCATCCCCATGTTGTCAGAGTCTACGACAATTTTGTCGAAAATGGACTTTGGGCTATTGTCATGGAATATATTGACGGGTGTAATTTACGGGCTTATCTAAATGAAAATGGCTATTTGTCAGAAACGGAAGCTTTGCGCTATATTGACCAAGTGGGACAAGCTTTAGAATGTATTCATGAACGAGGACTTTTACACAGAGATATCAAACCGAGTAATATTTTGTTGCGACCTAAAAGCAATGAAGCAGTTTTAATTGATTTTGGGTTAGCGCGGGAATTTAAACCTGGTAACATTAGAAGCATGACAGAGGTGAAAACGGAAGGTTACGCACCTATAGAACAATATCAACGTCAGGGACATTTTGGTTATTATACAGATGTTTATGCTCTAGCCGCGACTTTGTACACCTTATTAACTACCAGAGTTCCTATTCCCTCTAATTATCGCGCTGAATATGATGTACTTTTACCACCACCGAAAAAATATAATCAACAGATTAGCGATCAGGTAAATGCTGCTATTATTAAAGGAATGGAGTTAGAATTTATAAACCGTCCTCAAACTGTACGGGAGTTTCGGGAGTTGTTAGGTTTGTTGGTTGAACCTGTTGCGAATATTCCCACACCACGTTTGGTTGAACCTGTAGCAAATATTCCCACACCACCACCGATTTATTATCCTCCCGTTCCGGTACAGCAAAGACAGCAGCAAAATATCCCCACACCTCAACCAGAACGTATTTCCTCTTTCTTGTCTAAGGTGAGACAAATTTTAACTGGTCAAAATTCTACTTCCAAACCTATAAATCAAAAGCTAAAATTAAAATCATCCTCTGGAATGGACTACAGAAAACTGCGTGACTTACTTGCAGCAAGGAAATGGCAGGAAGCAGACAAGGAAACTTTGCGAGTAATATTAGCAGTTGCGAAGCGGGAACAGGAAGGTTGGTTAAATACTAGTAGTATTGATAATTTTTCCTGTGAAGACCTTCGCATTATTGACCAGTTGTGGGTAAAATACAGTAATGGAAAATTCGGGTTTTCTGTTCAGAGAAAGATTTATCAAAGCTTAGGTGGAACTAGAAGCTACGACAAGAAAATTTGGGAAGCTTTTGGAGACAAAGTAGGTTGGAGAAGAGGAGGACAATGGTTCTACTACCAAGATATTACTTTTGATAACCAAGCACAAAAAGTGCAATTCGGAAGCTTCCCACGTATGTATAATAAGAAGTATATCTATATATTGGTATATATGTTAATCTTCTCTCGCGTTGAGACTTGTAAGTTATAACACGCCCCATAATTGTAGAATTTTAGGTGTAGAATTTTAGGGTAAATTGATAATCTTTAGCATTTTCTGTAGGTTCTCCCAGAATTTCAGATAATAGGGTGTGAAAAGTGAGAAAGATTTGGTAAAATATCGTGTCTGTGTGCATTATTCCCGATTTTTATGTTTCTTAATTACTGGTTTGTTTGTGAATTTAACCATCTTTCCAAGTCATTAATATCTGTAAAATCTAATAATGCTTCTCCCAGATTTTCCAGTTGTTCTATGTTTAAACTGTTGATATTTTCAATGTAAATATCTTTTAATTTTCCAAATCTTTTCGATAACTGACGTATCAATAAAATCATCTCACCATTCTGTCTCCCCTCCTGTCTCCCCTCCTGCTTTGCTTCTTGATAGACCCTTGTTTGCTTAATATCACTCACTAAAAACATTGCTTCTATCTCCTGACGGCTTAATTGTGAAAACTTGGACAATAA